>NZ_CATKVU010000006.1:300000-600000 GCF_949820605.1 Segatella copri | reverse complement strand
CTCGATTCAGCATTTCGGCTCCCACCAGAATATGCATACAATGACTATTCCAATCTATGTTTACCTCCGCTTCTTTATCTGAATTGACAAGATAAACCTTATGATCCAGAATAATATCTCTTAGCAATGGCTGAATGTCTTCCCAGGAAGGTCGTTCTTCTTCATCATAATATCTGATAGCCTCTTCAAAATTCTTTTTGAATTTGCTGATAACACTGGCATAATCCTCCGTCTTATCATTTCTAAATGCTTGACGCCAATTCTTTATGGTATTATCTATCCATTTTTTGAATTTTTCATTCCAGGTTGTAGTTTCATCTGGGTGTACCATCATAGAGAGGAAGTTGATGCCTTCTGTTTTTCTCCATTTTACAACTATGGCAATCGCCAGAACATGCAACATGAGCGCATCCACCAGAGAATCTGGAATTTTCTTCAGTTTATTTCGTTTTTTATGGAACACATCCATTGGCGGAATTTCTTTTACAAGGCCACAATTATACAGTTCATGGTTCTCACCCATACCGAAATATAACTTGCCACCAATGTATCCATCGCCAGGAGTCAATAGTGTATGACTTTGAGGCGACAATGTATCTTGCATACTAATCAACAGATTAGCCTGCGGTGTAGCCGTATACTGGACATAAGTGTTGCCTGGCAAAGCAGCTCTCATCTCAAGAATTGCTTTGTAGGTAGTTGATGCTTCGTTCCCATTTGTCTTGCTGTTTTTCTTTCCATAGGCATTAAGAGATGCCTGGTCAGCCTCATCGTCAATAATGAGCACAGTTTCTTGACCCATCAACTCTTTAAAGTCACGGTTTTCAAAGAGTTGAATAAGTTGTCTGATATACTTTGCATGCTTAAGTAAAGGTATCAAAATCATCGGCTTAGAACTCAATTCCATCTGGCTGATAATTTCATCTATTTCCCCTACTTTAGGGTTCTTGTGCAACTTATAATCATCTGCATTCTCCCGGTTCTTGCCAATCAAATCTTTTCTTAAACGATCAGTAGTTTGCTCAACAAGATTTTTCTTGGTTCCAGCCAAGTACACGATGAGGCGATAGCCATTATCTTTGGCTAGTGCAGAGAGTGCCGTAAACGACATTGTTTTTCCACTTTGTACATAACCAACTACAAGATGTGTTGTCTCAGGACTATTGTAGGCATTATGAGCGTTACAATGGGCTAGAATATGGCAAGTTTCCTCCCTAAGATTTACAGCACTTTCTGGAGTGATACCCTTTTTAAAGGAGCCGTCAGGCTGGTAACCTTGTTTCTTTGCTTGCACAAAACGTTCAAAGAAATTCCCTCCAGATACCACCTGTAGGGCATTTCCTTTACATGCTTCCTTTTTCTTTTTATTAATTTTTATTGTTTCCATATTCTCTAGCTTTGAACTTTCATGATATAATCATTAAACAATCGCATGAATCCCGTAACAGAATCATCTTCTTGCTTATATGCTGCAAATTTTGCGATAGCCATAGACTTAATCAACACAATAGAACTAGATGATTTCTTCGGATCGATATTCTCAAAGAAAGGATGATTCATATTTACCTTACAAATGAGATTGTTATTAGCCTCGTCAGAAATATCGTTATAAAATAATTCTGTTCCACCCTTACAGAAATCAATCTTCAGCGTATATTCCTTACCATCTACGCAGAATGACTCTTCGTATGAGTTATCTTTGTCATCAGCAGACATTATGGATACCATATTGCTGACTTCACTTACAGCAGGTTGATATGTCGTACTAATACTTACAGGAGTTTTCTTGTCCTTTGGTGTATTTTTGTGTTTTCTGATGATTTTAAGTACATCCTTTTTGGTTGTAGATACACGATAATCTTCTGCCTGTTTAAGCATATTGAAATCAGGAAGGTGGATTTGCTCCTTTATCATATCAAAAAGAGCATCTAGATTTTCGCGATCAGGAATATCGTTTTTGTTAAAGGACACGTTGAATCCTTCAACTTCAATTTCACCAAACAATCGTTTATACTTAAAGGTACCTTGAGCGCCCATGAATTTAGGATAAAAACGATGATTATCCTCATTTCCAACCACAACTCGGCCTCTTCTTAAAATCGCAAAACCGTTCCTACCCTGCTTGATATCTTTCAGGATACCCACAAATCCCTTTCCCTTATAAGGACCTACCTGAACTCTTATTTCTTTTTTCCAGAATATTGGGTTACCATCTGGATCATGAACATAAGGCGCATTGAGTACTTCATAATCCTCGAAAGTAATAGCCGTATCTTGCACGTAAAGTTCAAACTCTTTATTGCGTAAAGAAACACGATAGATACTGCTTAATTCATTACAAATCTTAGCAATACTTTTTTTGCTAGGCATATTGGATGTAGGAGTCTCGATATGAACTTGAGTATAATGACTTAAAGCATCTTCTGCTTCGTATTTTACGGGCAGTTCATCCAATTCTTCTGCACAAATATCATTGAGGCAAAAACTAACGGTTTTACTTTCTGGCTCATTTATAGCAGATGTTTTTACTACCCAATCTTCTCCAAGCCAACTCGCAGCTGTTTTCAGCCCCATACCAAATTCATTAAGTCCCTGGTTATTATCTGGTTTCTTAGCTGGCATAAAGGCAGTAACGAATCTATCTTTACCTATACCACCTGCATTATCACTTACATCGACACTAATAATCTTTCCATCAGCGTCCATTTCAAAATGAATACTGACTCTAAGTTTGTAGCCTTGTTCCAGAGACTCTAAGATAGACTTATTGTCTCGATATGATTGCAGAGCATTGTCCACAAATTCGGCTAACACATGTGAAGGCGTATTAGCTAAAGAGCTGAATCTGCTATACATGCTTGTACCTATAGCCACGCTAACTGTTTGTGGCTTGCTTTCATACTTCCCATTTTCCATCATAACCCCAATAATTTTTTAGCAATCATTTTTACTATTGTAACGTTTACTGCATTTCCTAGAGCCTCATAACATCGGCTAGTTGAGAGTTTAAAGTTTTTATCACCAAATTTCAATTTTTCCATTCCCTGCAGCCTAGCACCCTCTCTTACGGTCATGTATCTACCATGATCTGCATCTCCTTCCTTAAGAGTAGATTTTGGAAGTTTTACCCATGGAAAGATAGGAATCTGTGTACCTACCAGGTTGAGCGCAGGAGAAAAAGTAGGAAGTTTGATACGAATGCCTGAAGCTCTAAATTGTACTATCTTATCGAAGAGCGTTGGGCGCACATCAGATCCACAATTCCATTCCAGTTTGAGATGGCTATTAGAGAATTCTTTCACTTTCTCTATCCAAGGATCAAGCCATTCTTTGTTTCTTTCGTAAAATCTACGGTTCTCTTGAATGTACTTTTTCTTCCATTTTGGAAATTCCTTTGTCTTAGTCGTTTGAGCATAGACAGGTATCTTTCCTAATAACTCTTTACGACTATTTCCTGAAAGAGCCGCACCAAACTTTCCCTTGCACCCCCTAAGGTTCTCTATAGGTTGATAAGCAGGAGCAAGTGCTTCGTATTCATAGTTTGCACCGAATTCCATTGCCCAAATTGGGAAAGACGGTATACTTTCGTTATGTTTTATGCAATTATGTAAAAACTCTTCCCATACTTCCAACTGTTTCCTCGTATCTGGCTTTAACGGAATATAATCTTTATCTTTGCTATCTATGATATCGTTAATATGGAGTTCTTTATCTTCGGCAATTGGAAAACTAAACCCGTCAAGTGTTCCATAGTCCTTGTTTCTACAAACAATATAGATTCGACGACGATGCTGAGGTATACCAAATTGGTGTGGAGAAAGAATTGCCGGTTCTGCTACATCATAATTAAGATCTATCAACTTTTGGTGTATCGTTTTCCAAGTTCTTCCGTGATCATGTCCTTTTAGATTTGCAACATTTTCAAGCAAGACGTATTCAGGGCGGTGCTTTTCCAAAATTGCACAGATATAATCAAAGAGATTTCCCCTTTGTTTCTCATCATCAAACCCCTGGCGTTTGCCAGCTTGACTAAATGGTTGGCAGGGGAAACCAGCACATAAAATATCATGTGAAGGTATTTTATCTAAATCAACTTGCGTGATATCTCCTTCTATAATAGGCGTTTTAGGGTAATTTATATGATAAAGATCTTGAAGATCTTTTTTTAGTTCTGATGCGAAGACACATTTACCCCCACCTAATTGTTCAAGGGCCAGATGAAAACCACCTAGCCCTGCAAACAAATCTATATATCTATAATTGTTTTTGTTCATATTGTAATTTTTTACAAAGATACATTATTTTTGTATAATGTCCAAAACATCAACGCATATTTAATGCTTTTTAAACTAAAATGCCTATCATCTGCTGTTGAAGATTTCTTCCATTTTATCTTTCAAATCTTCAAAAACTTTAAGATGCTTCTCCAAAGCCGTACTATCTGTCAAAGAACGCGACAAGTCGTTTTGAAATTTAGAAAGATCCATATTGAGGCATTCACCAAATGTTTCAAAAACCTCTTTCTTGCTTATCTTATTTTGCTGTTCATCCTTGAAAAAGCCTTTTTCATACATAGCATTAAGAACCCTGATAAAATCAAGTTTCATACCCTTTTGAATATTCAGGTGAATTCTACTTTTTTTACCACTACATTCTGTATTACTGGACTCTGAATATTTACTTTGAAGTGGCTCTATTATTCTTTCGATTTCTCTGATACAATGGTATGTTGTATCATCCGTAGAACAAAAGGCGTCAAATAGATTCTTTGCAAGACATAGAGTTAAGTATTTCTCTAATTCATTAGAAAATTTAAAACTATTTAGATAATTGCCTATCTTAGACACTTTATTTTTGTAGCATCTTACAACATCGAATACTTGATATGCCATATTAAATATTGACAGAACAACATCAGTATCAGCAATAAATTTACTGATAACTGAATCATACTGAGTATAGTTAAATCTGTCTTCTAGATAGCTATCAAGATTTTTTTTAGGATAATCATCGCGATTAGTCTTAATAGTTTGTTTTATTGTTTTTCTATTAGGGATACAATCAATAGGCACATTCCCCTTTTTGGCATTCCGTTCAGTTCCCAAAAGATAATAAAGGTAACCAAATGATTTGTCTTCTGAGATTATATTAAACAGTTCCTTACGAATCTCTTTTGCTATGTCTAAAGATAATTCTTCTTGGTAATGTTCTTCTGTAGGAATTTCTATCTGCATGGCATTCTTCCGCTCATGCATCTTTAGTTGCAAATCATAGTTTTGTTTCCGGATGTCAGGAGTTAAGACATTGTTATAGTAATCCTCTGTTGCCTCTTTGTCTAATCGTAGGGGTAACAAATCAGATAGAATCTTATCTATTTCCTTTGCATAAGCCAGTTTGTCGGCTTGTGCTATTAGCTTTTCTTTTGCTCTCATAGATATATAAATTAATAATTGGTTACAAAGGTAATATATATTTTTTAAAACAGGAAACTTTTAAAGGAAAAATTTCTACCATATAGAAAAAACTTCGTGTAGTATACATGTAGTGAACGAATGCTATCGCAAAATACCCCTACCTTTGCCCCCGGAATTCAGAATCAATGCGGTCTGAGTTTCGGGGGCTTTTGTGTATCTGCACATCAACCGTGGTGGGAGCCTCCAATCTTCTAAATTATTTAAAATGATGGAAGTGAAAGCGTATGTGTTCAGTCATCCTGCTTACGGACAGCTGAGAGTAGTGAAAACGGAAGAGGGCATCTTCTACAATCTGGAGGATGTCATTTGCCTCTACGAAAAAAGCGGACATGAGACCTTTGAGGTGATTGCTGATTCTGAGGGGCAGATTTCGGGATTCGAGATGAATCTGGCGCCTGAAGAGAAGGGCGAGCTCAACTTTATTACGGACCGCGAACTCGGGTATGTGGGCAAGAGAAAGAAGAACGTGCGCACTACTCAATACTTTATCGATGAGGTGATGCTGCACGACCTGGAGACGAATCTGACTACCGAACTGAAACTGGTAAGGAAATGGATTCACGGTTTCGTGGAGAAGGTGCTGGCGAAGTATGACCTGGCTGAACAGAACCGGGGAAAGGGGCTGCTGGGCATCGAGAGGATTCCGGAACTGCAGGAACCGCTCGACATCGCATACAACGATTACGGACTCTGGATCAACAGCCAGTATCTCACCCTCTAAACCAATCTTTTATTAACGAAATAACATGACAGAAACACAACATGTAATTGCACTGAACCCTTATCGCAAGGGCAATAAGGGGAAGGTGTTTTCCAACAGTCTGGAGATGTATGACAAGGTGATTGCATCGCCGGAAATCAGGAAGATGATTCAGCAGATCAGGGGCGAGCTGCCTATCCCGAAGGTGAATGCCAACGACGAGAAGGCGGTGAAGAAGGCGCAGGACAGGCTGAAGAGCGAACTGCCTTTCTTCTGCCCCCACTACGGCATTTTCAAGAACAATGTGCGCAGACAGGAGAATGCCCAGCCCGAGAGCTTCATGTTCCAGACTATCATCGACGTGGATGACAGGGAGTATGTAGACAAGGCTATCGAGAAGGCAAGGGAGCTGAACTGCTCTGACAGCATCTGGAACGGCTCGCTGCTGCACCTCTGCTACAGTGCCCGGAAGAAGCTGCACATCGGTATCAGACTGCCGGTGGGAATGACTATCGAGGAGACGCAGAAGGCGTATTGCGAGGCGCTGGGGGTGCCGTATGACGAGAGCTGCATCACTCCCGAGAGAATGATTTATCTCACGGATAAGGACTCGGAAATCTACAGGTCGAAGATGTGGTGCGCCGTGCTGAGCGAGAAGGAGATTCTGATGCGAAGGCAGGCGTATCTGGACCGCGGACTGACCGTGGACGGAAGAGGGAAAGTTAATAGTTTACAGTTAAAAGTTAATAGCAATGGTAAGAATAATGAAAATAATAGACTATCGGGCAACGACGGCAATCCTGCTGTTTCTGCTGGCTCTGCTGTTCAGCCTGCCCAACCTGGTGATAGCCATGGTGCTGATGCTCCTCATATCGGGGATTCTGGAGGCAATCAGGATGCTGGCGGATTGGGAGCCAGGGAGAAGAATCTGATTGCGTTTGACCTCTTTACGCAGGCTGCCGGACTCGGGGGTATGGAGATAGATACCGTGGGGGCGAGACACTCCTCGCTGCTGGCTATCATGAGCGCCGGTGCTTCGAGGGTGATGGAGGAAGAGGAACTGATGAAGGTGGTGAGGGTGAAAATGCCGAGCTACTATCAGGAGAACGACTGCCATCAGCTGATTCACGACTTCTATGCGAAATATGCTGACAATACGAAGCCGATGTCGAGGGAAGTGATGAGGGTGAATGCGCTGGCGGAGCAGAAGGCGAATGAAGTGAAGAGTGAAGAACGAAGAGTGAATAATTCGAATGCTGTGACTAATTATACTGTTCAAAGTTCAAATCTCAAAGTTCAAAGTACCGAGGAGGATTATCCTGACCCGCCGGAGATGCCGAAGAAACTGCCGAAGCTGGTGGAGCTGCTGATATCGAGGACGCCGGAAATTTATAAGCCGGCTGTGGCGCACGCTATCTTCCCGCCGCTGGCTACGCATCTCTGGAAAACGAGGTTCCGGTATATTGACAACGTGGAGCACGAGGCGAGACTGATGACGCTGCTGCTTGCGGGTACCGGAGCGGGTAAGAGCAGCGTGAACAGGCCCATCGATTTCATTATGGAGGATATCAGGCTGAGGGATGCTGAAAACCTGAAGCGCGAAAAGGCGTGGAAGGATGAGATGCTGCGCAAGGGTGCCAACAAGGATAAGCGCAAGAGACCTGAAAACCTGATTATCCAGGAAATTGATGCGGATATGACGAACCCGGCTTTCGTAATGAGAACGGCCGAAGCACAGGAACATTTCCTCTATACTTCGCTCAATGAGCTAGACCAGTTTGATGCGCTCAAGGGTAGCGGAAGCCAGCAGTTCCGTATCATGTGTCTGGCAGCAGACCCAGGCAATAAATATGGACAAACTCGCGTAGGAACGATGAGTGTTACGGAGCGTGTTACCATCCGGTTCAACTGGAATGCATCTACCACAATCCAGAAGGGTCAGCGTTACTTCTCTAAGGTTCTTACCGATGGTCCTATCAGCCGTATCAACTTCTGTACCATCCCCGAAAGGGAAATCGGCGAGGATATGCCTGTTTACGGAACCTATGATGAATCGTACCGTGAGGCGCTCAGGCCTTACATCGAAAATCTGAACAAAGTAACGGGTCTGATTGAGTGTAAGGAGGCGTTTCAGCTTGCCCTCAAACTGAAGGATGAGAATGCTGAGTTTGCCCGACTGTCGCAGGACAGGACGTTTGAGAATCTCTCGTTCCGTGCCAACGTCATCGCTTACCTGAAGGCGTGTGTGCTGTATGTTGCCAATGGTTGCAAGTGGGAGCCGGAGATTGACGAGTTTATCCGCTGGAGTGAGCAGTATGACCTGTACTGCAAGATGCGGTTCTTCGGCGATATGATTGCGAAGGAGAACTATACGGCGGAGAGGAGTTCGAAGCGTGGGCCTCAGAATCTTTTACAGATACTGCCCGATAGCTTTACGGCTGCGCAGTTGCTTGCCATCCGGCTGGAGCATGGTTTGGATGCGAAGGGTACCGATATGATGATCAGGCAGTGGCTGCACCGGAATTACATCAGGCGGGCGTATCAGTATACGGGCAAGCGTGACAGTTGTGACAGTTTTGAGAAGCTGAAGTACCGCCACGACGGTATGGTTATTGAATCTTAAATTTATTTTTACTTATGCAGATAGTTTTAAAACGTATAGCGAAGAAGAAGACCTACACGATAGGTCGCCTTTACATCCTGAAGGATGAGGATGTGAAGAAGCGCACGATTGAGAGTGTAAACAAGTGCAGGGGGCTGAAGACGGTGTGTGATGTGCCATCGGAGAAGCTGAATGCGGACTCGTATTTCTGTGATACGCTGGAGCCGTGCTGGCGCAACCTTCTGGGTGTGGAGCTGAGTCCTGCCGAGGAGAATGTGCGGTTGGGGCGTGTATCGGGCAAGAAGGCGCAGAAGATGAAGGGCAAGACGGCGATACCTGAGGGCACTTATCCGGTGGTGATCAGCAAGTCGCCGAGGTTTAAGATGTGGTTGCCGCTGCTGTTGGGTGTCCCCAATTTTGAGGGCATCCGCATTCATGCCGGCAATTATCCCGATGATACGCAGGGCTGCATCCTGGTGGGTGAGAACCGTGTAAAAGGCATGGTTGTGAACTCCCGCATCTGGCTCCACCGCCTCATCAATGCCATTACCGCTGCGAGAGACAGGGATGAGAGCATTTGGGGAACGATTTTGTAATGTTGAATGTTGAGTGTTGAATGTTGAATTAGGCTAGCGCCCTTGAGTCCGTTAGGCAAAAAATCAACAATCAACATTCAACACTCAACACTAATAATTCAACATTCAACATTCAACACTCAACATTCAATTTAACATTCAACATTCAACACTCAACATTCAATTTAACATTCAACACTCAACACTGATAATTCAACATTAATAATTAAACATTTTTATATCATGGAAAAAAATTATAAAACAAAAAAAGAAGAAATGGAAAATGGAAAGATAGCAGGTAATGCTGTCGTGTTTGAAAACCCTGAATTCGGTAAGATTCGCACCTTGACCGATGAAAACGAGGAGCCCTTGTTCTGCGCGAAGGACATCTGTGATGTACTGGGATACAAAAGAGCGAATGACGCTGTAAGCCAACTAGTTAAACCACTTGATACGGCAAAACGCAGTGCATGGGTAGTGACAGGTTTTAAGAAGGATGGAAGCGAGGCTAAACGCTGGACTCAGATGCTTTTCGTCAACGAGAGCGGATTCTATGCTTTGGTGCTCGGCTCCAAGCTTCCAACGGCGGTGAAGTTTAAGAACTGGGTTACTTCCGAGGTGCTGCCACAGATTCGCAAGACGGGCGGTTATATTCCGGTAAAGCAGGGCGAGAGTGATGAGGAGACGATACGGCATGCTGAAGAGATTCTCAGAGCTACACTCAAGGAGAAGGAGAATCTGCTGAAAAACCAGCAAGTGCAGATTGATCAGCAGAAGAAACTCATCGGAGAACAGGATACGGAGATTCGTCGGCTGAACGGTGTGGTAGACGAACAGGTGGTTTGCATCGCCAAGAACGGTGAGAACATCATCCAGTTGGAGAATCAGGTGGATCATCTTCTGCCGAAGGCGCTCTACACCGATAATGTGCTCAACTCTGTTTCCTGCTATACCACCACGCAGATAGCGAAGGAGCTGGGTATCACGGCGCAGGAGTTGAACCGCCAGCTCTGTGCCCTTCATATCCAGTACTACCAGAGCGGCCAGTATCTACTCTATGCTGATTATGCCCACATGGGCCTGGCGAAGAGCCGCACCCGCTACTCTACCCTCCCCGACCCTCACTGCGATGGGGCACAGGAGAAACTGGGCACCGCCTACACCCACACCTACCTCGTATGGACAGAAAGAGGAAGAAAGTTCATACATTTAAAGGTAAAGAAGGGCCTTATTCGATAAAAAGGCTAGGGACGGGGGCAGGAAGGGGGAAAGCCTCTTCCTGCCCTTTTGCGCCCCCGTTCCCTAAAAAAAAGGAGAAAAATTTGGTAGTTAGTGAATAAAGCCGTAACTTTGCATGCTCTTAAGCAGAATAAAGGAAATAGATTAGTAATTAAAAGCAAATATGAATAATCATACGACATCAATAACGACAAACAGAAAACATCACTACCGGGAACTGCTAGCTATCGGCATTCCTATCATCATAGGACAGCTGGGTACCATCATCCTGGGATTTGCTGATACGCTGATGATAGGCCATCACAGTACACCCGAACTGGCGGCTGCCGGACTGGTGAACAACATCTTCGGTCTCGTTTTCGTATCCTATATGGGATTCACCTACGGACTCACTCCTATCATCGGACGACTCTACGGCGAGGAACGGACCGACTGCATCGGACAGAAAGTGCGCAATGCCTTCTGTGCCAACATGCTGACGGGCATCATCTTCACCCTCGCCCTCGTTGTGCTCTACCTGAATCTGGGGCGCATCGGACAGCCTGAAGAGCTGCTCTCGCTCATCCGTCCTTACTTTCTGGTAAATCTCGCCTCGGTGCTCTTCATGGGCATCTTCTTCACGATGAAGCAATTTCTTGACGGACTCGGACAGACCAAGGTGGCAATGTGGGCGATGATTGGCGGCAACGTAATCAATATTCTGGGCAACTGGGTACTGATTTACGGTGTGGCGGGGTTCCCGGAACTGGGTTTGCTGGGAGCCGGTATTTCGACGCTGGTGAGCCGTATTCTGATGGCGCTGGCGATGGTGGGCATGCTGATGACGGGCAAGAATCTTGGGGAATACAGACGCGATATTCTGCGCAGTTCTCTGACCAAGGCTGACTTCAGGGAGATGAACCGGTTGGGCTGGCCTGTGGCGCTGCAGCTGGGCATGGAATCGGCTGCCTTCACGCTGAGTTGTGTGATGGTGGGCTGGCTGGGAACCATTCCGCTGGCAGCTCATCAGGTGATGATTACCCTCTCGCAGCTCTTCTATCTCGTGCTTTCGGGCATGGCGGCAGCGCTGGCTATCCGCGTGAGCCATTTTATGGGTCAGAAGGACTACGGGGCAGTTCGCCGAAATGCCTACGACGGGTTCCGGCTGAACCTGCTGTTCTCGCTGTGCATGGGTTTGCCGGTGTTTCTGCTTCGCCATCAGATAGGTGGCTGGTTTAATGATAATGTGGAGGTGCAGGCGTATGTGGCTACGCTGATTATCCTGTTGATGGTATATCAGTTTGGCGACGGACTGCAGTATACCTTTGCCAATGCGCTGCGTGGCATCGCCTGTGTGAAGCCGATGGTGCTCTATGCCTTCATCGCCTATTTCGTCATCTCCTTGCCGCTGGGCTACACCCTGGGGTTCCCATGCGGCTTGGGCATTCTGGGCATCTGGATTGCCTTCCCGTTCGGTCTGACCATAGCGGGAGAAATGTATCGCAGAAGATTTGAAAAGGAATTGAAAAAGATTGAAAAGGAATAAAAAAAGGGTGTATCATACTCTATTACTAGAAATATGAACACCCTTAATATATAAACCAACTGCAATTTACTTTACTCAGCAACCTGCTCAGCACGATCATCTACGTTCTCACCCTCTGTAGGAGCGAGAGTAGCCTTGAAATCGGTGATGCCGTACTTAGCAAGAATGTTGTACCACTGGAGGAGCTTCTTGATATCGCTGTCGTGAACACGGTCGCGATCGTAGTTAGGAAGAACCTCAGCAAAATAAGCGTGGAGTTCAGCAACAGGCGCCTTCTTGTAGTTGAAAGTGCTAGGCTTGCCCTCTTCCTTCTTGCTTACGCTGTCGAGCACTTCCCAGAGTGGCACCTCATCAGCATCTGTATACATAGCGATGTCACCAAGGCTTGTTACGCGGTCGGTAGCGAAAGCTGGGATACGCTTGTGAGTCTCATCGAGTGTTTCTACGATGAGATTTCTGTTGCCTCTTGATACCAATTTATAAAGGCCTGGTTTGCCTGCAATTGAAAGGATTGTTTCCATTGTCTTTTCTATTATTCTTTATTATTAATGATATCCAATAATTTCCTTACCTGTGCATCAATATCCTGCTCGCCATCGTTCACGATTTCGAAATCGGAGCGGGCTGCAAGTTCTTCCTGCGGCATGACGGCATCTATCCACTGCTGCGCCTTCTCGGCCGGGATATGGTCGCGCTGCATGATGCGCTGGATGCGGACCGGGACGGGAGCCGTTACGCAGACCACGAAATCGAGGTGGATACGGCGGTAGAAACCGCTATCGAAGAGGATGGCACTCTCCATCCACTCATAGCTGCTCTGCTCGAAATCGCGCGCCACAGCCGGATGAACCACATCGTTGACAGCCTGCTTGTTAGCCTCGCCAGCCAGCAGAAACTGAGCCAGCACAAGCTTCTGCAAAACGCCCTCTGCACTGTAAACCTGCTCGCCCACCAGCTTCTTCAAACCAGCCTGCAAGCGGGCATCGGTGCGCATGAGCCGCTTAGCCTCAGCATCGCAGTCGTAAACCCGGATGCCCTGTTTCTCCAATATCCGGCACACATAGCTCTTTCCGCTACCTATACCACCCGTTATCGCTATCTTCATCACGATGAATTATTAATTGTAAATTATAAATTATTAATCATCATTGCTGTTCCAGCAGATAATCTACCGTTTCCAGTTCGAGATGCGCCTTGCTCACCGAGCGCGGCACGCTGCGCAACTGGAGTTGGCACTTGTCAGAAGGGTTGTTAGCCAGATCGTTATAATCTACTACCACCTTAAACTGGCTCGGCTTGATGGTTCTGAAGAGGCTGGCGCCGATGGTGAATCTTACCGCCACTTTAGAAGGGAAGGTACGGAGCACCATGTTATCTGGCATGTTGATGGCCGTAACAGGCACATCGACCGACTCTTCGGTAAGCACATCAGGATATACCGCCAGTCGCACCATCTGAGGCACAATCTTCATGCCACGTATCTTCTTGACAGGTACGCTGCGATGAATGGTATCCTGCAGGTTGCGCAGGTTGAACGGCTCGATTTCTACCGATTCCAACTCATCGAGCAGCTTCTTGTTGGCATAAACCGTAACCGTAGACGGCAGGAATTCGGTATGTGCCAGATAATAGCTCTTGCTGGTTGTAATCTTACCTCTGAACACCACAGGCACTCGCTTGGAAGAGCCGTAGGTGAAGAAGAAATCGAATTTTGCCGGCTTGATGGAGAGCAGTTTGGTAGAGCCATAGAGCTGGGATGCCACCTGTTTCTGCACATCAGCCATCGGAATCTGTCCCGTTCCCGTTTCCTCGTCGGCATAATTGGCAAACCGGAATGTGAGCGGATGAATCTTGCCTCCGTAAGCATAGGTAACGAGTGTGAATCCCTTATCGCGCACCGTAATATGCACGGTATCAGGGAGTTCACCGGTTATCACCGCATTGCGGGGCACGCCCGTTAACTGCACAGGAATATTGAATTCTCTCTCGGTAGTCTCATTGAGCGTCATCATCAGCCAGAAGATGCCGCTGAGAGCGAGAAAGAACAAAAAAATCAGAAACTCCTTATTCAGACCACTGAACAGGAAGTTTCTGACAGCTTTTAATATGCTCTTGATACTATGCATTAGGTGTCTTACTAGCTGCATCAGCAAACACGTAGCCCTTAGCTACAGTGATTACCACGCCACGAGCTATCTCAACATCAACGGTATTAGCCTCGAGGTTAACACGCTTAACAGTGCCATAAACACCACCGCCTGTAACCACCTTGGTACCCTCTGCCAAAGCATTCTGGAACTTGCGGATTTCCTTCTGCTTCTTCTGCTGAGGACGGATCATAAAGAACCACATGATAGCGAAGATAGCTACCATCATGATAAGAAAACTCATGCTGCTACCACCGGCAGCTGCTTGCAATACTAAATTTGTCATGTTGTTAAAGTATTATCTATTATTATTTATGTTCTATATATAAATAAGGTGTGACCAGCAAGAAAGGCCTCCGTTATTTACTCACCCTCGCCCGGAGTGCGGTGAATGCGCGGACGACGGCTGGCTGGGTGCTGGTTGTCTGGGCGCTGTTTGCCGGCATGTTCGCCGTGCTGTGCATGCTGATGCTGCTTACGCTCAGGCATCTCCTTCTGGATGAGGTTGCGGCTGATGAGCTCGCGGCAGATGCTGTCGAGCATACCGTTAACATAACCGCCGCTGCGAGGAGTGCTGTATGCCTTGGCAAGTTCTACATACTCGTTGATAGAGACAGTAGCCGGGATGCCAGGGAAGTTCACAATCTCAGCGATGGCAATCTGCATGATAATCACATCCATATAGGCAAGACGTGAGAAATCCCAGTTGCGCAAAGCCTCGCTCATATAGCGCTGGTAGGTATCGCAGTTGAGGATGGTAGCACGGAAGAGCTTGCGTGCAAACTCTCTGTCTTCAGCATCCTTATATTCCGGCAGCAATTCCTGCTTGGCCTTAGCTTCCGGGTCGAAACGCTTGATAGTCTTCAATACGAAAGTATCTATGATATCCTTGTCATCGTTCCAGTAGAGGCTCTTCTCCTCGAGGAATGCATCAAGATCTTCATTATTCTGAATGAACTGCTTGTAGATGCGGCGCCATACCTCGCGGTCGCGGCTGTACTCGTCGAGATCGGCGAGTTCCTCATCAATAGCACCGCTGACATAATCAGCATAGAGATCGCTAGACGTAATCGCAGTATACAGTTTGCGCACCATTTCGATATCCTCATCCCAATTGGAATGCTTTACATCTATCCATTCGAGCAGCATCTTGTTCTCTTCGAGCTGCAGAGCGAACTTATTGAATGCAAAACGTGGTGAAGGTTCCTGCTCACCCTCTCTCTTGGCACGAGCTACATCTACATCGTAGCGCTTGCGTGCCTCCTGGGTGATGGCAACGATGAGCTGCAACATGTAGTTGTACAAATCGTATGACTTGGAGAGACTAAACATCAGCTCCTTCTCAGCGTTCTCCATGTTATGATCGCTGTTTTGATAGTATGCGTAGGTTAACTGCACAATCTTACGTCTTATCAAATCCCTATTAATCATTCTCTAATGTTTTTAAAAGATTCATTTATTAAATTACCTAATACGCTTGCAAAAATACACATTAAATAGGTAATAGACAAGAAAACGGGCAAAAATTTCAGTTTATTTAAGCAAAAAATTGTATTTTCAATATTTTTTCTGCATGTAGAACATGTTTTTCGGCAAAAAGTTTGCTCATTCCAAATAATTTTCGTAATTTTGCACCCGCTTTAAGCAAAGCTAATCCGTGTGATGGCGAGTTAAGGCACATTTTTTATTAATAACTTAATTTAGAGTAACACAAAATGAAAGAGATTAATGTAACAGGTCAGAAGCGTACAGACCTTGGCAAGAAAGCTTCTAAGACATTGCGTAAGGAAGGTTTGATTCCATGTAACCTTTATGGTGAGAAGAAGGGTGAGAACGGTGCTCCTGAGGCTTTGTCATTCGCAGTTCCATTCGCTGAGTTGCGTAAAATCATCTACACTCCTCATGTATACGTTATCAACCTCATCATCGACGGTGAGAGCCACACAGCTATCATGAAGGAGATCCAGTTCCACCCAACAACAGACGCTCCTCTGCACGTTGACTTCTACGAGATTAACGACCAGAAGCCTATCACTATCGGTATTCCAGTTAAGTTGACAGGTCTTGCACAGGGTGTACGTGATGGTGGTCGTATGAACCTCTCTATCCGTAAGATCAACGTTACAGCTCCTTACCAGGTTATTCCTGAACACCTCGATATCGACGTTACTGAGTTGAAGATTGGTAAGAGCATCAAGGTAGGTGACCTCTCATTCGAGGGTCTCGAGTTGGCTACAAGCAAGGCTGTCGTAGTTTGCTCTATCAAGATGACACGTAACGCTCAGCTCGCAGCTCAGGCTGCTGATGATGCAGAGGCTTAATCGCTGAGTCATCAAGATTTTACGAACCTGAGTAAAGCATTATCAAACATTGGATAAATATTTGATTTGTGGGCTTGGTAACCCTGGCGATGAATACGCCGGCACCAGGCACAACACAGGATTTATGGTATTGGACGCTTTTGCTAAAGCGTCCAATATTCATTTTGAGGATAAGCGATATGGCTTCGTAGCCGAGACTACGCTCAAGGGGAGAAAGATTTTCCTGCTCAAACCTACCACATTCATGAACCTCAGCGGTAATGCGGTAAGATATTGGCTGAATCAGGAAAAGATTGACCAGAGCCGACTGCTCGTTATCAGCGATGAGCTAGCCCTGCCTCTGGGTGCTTTCCGACTGAAGGCGAACGGCAGCAACGGCGGCCATAACGGATTGGGACATATCCAGCAGCTTATCGGTCAGAATTATGCCCGCCTGCGCATGGGCATCGGCAACGATTATCCGCGTGGCGGCCAGATAGACTGGGTGCTGGGCAAATATACTGAGGAAGACATGAAGCAGCTTCAGCCAGCCATCGACCTGGGTGTAGAGATTATCAAGAGCTTCGTATTGGCTGGTATCGACATCACCATGAACCAATACAATAAGCTAGGAAAGAAATAATCATGAAAGAATCAGCAAGAATAGACAAGTGGCTCTGGGCTGCCCGCATTTACAAGACCCGCAGCATTGCTGCCGATGCCTGTAAGAATGGTCGCGTCATGGTGGGAGGCGTAACGAGAAAGCCTTCCTTCATCATCAAGCGTGGCGATGTGGTGAGCGTAAAGAAAGCCCCTATCACCTACTCTTTCGAGGTTCTCGACTGCATAGAGCAGCGCGTAGGCGCCAAGATGCTGTATGGTGTCTATAAAAACGTAACCGACCCTAAGCAATACGAGCTCCTGGAGATGAGCCGCATCAGCGGATTCGTAGACAGGGCCCGAGGCACTGGTCGCCCAACCAAGAAGGAACGCCGAGCCCTGGACGCCTTCGTAGATCCCGCCATGTTTGGATTTGACGAAGAAGACTGGGACGAAGATGAAGAATAAAATAAAACTCCCCCTACACTTCAAAGAGTATAGGGGGAGTTTTATTGTGTAGTCATAATTATTTTCCTTTCTTTCTTACTTTGCAAAGATACAACATTTTAAGATACGATGCAAGAAAATTGGGATAATTATTGCTAAAAATATACGAAATAGAAACTTATATGTGATATTTTGCTGCTTATTTAAAAATAATGCTTAAAATATTTGGAGCGAATAGAGAAAAAACATACCTTTGCACCTAGTAAAAATGATGGAATCAGCATACACACTGATAACCAATCATACTTTATATGAGCATTATATACTATTAATTTAAAATATTAGAGATTATGAAAAAATTATCCGTTATGGCAGCTATGGTGCTGTCTTCAGTAGGTGCTTTCGCACAGTACAATGCAGGTGACATCACCATTCAGCCTAAGGTAGGTTTGAGCATCGCAGACATGACTGACCTCGATAATTCAAAGACTCGCGCAGGTGTAGTGGCAGGTGCAGAGTTGGAGTATCACGTTTCTCCTATGTTCGGTCTTAGTGCTGGTTTGCTCTACTCTATGCAGGGAGCTAAGGGCGATGCAGAAGAAAAGGGTGTTAAAGCTTCAGCAACTATCAAGAACGATTATCTCAACATTCCAATCCTCGCTAATGTTTACGTAGCTCCGGGTTTGGCTCTCAAGGCTGGTCTTCAGCCAGGTTTCAAGGTAAGCAGCAAGGTTACAGCCAAGACTGGTGGTTTTTCTGTTACTGAAAACCTCGATGATGCATTCAAGTCATTCGACCTCTCAGTTCCTGTAGGTATCTCTTACGAGTACATGAATGTTTGTCTGGATGCTCGCTACAACATCGGTGTAACAAAGGTTATGGACGGCGCTGATAGCAAGAACTCTGTATTCCAGATTACATTGGGTTACAAGTTCGCTCTCTAATCAAGACTTCTTGACAAGACAAAATAACAATCCCCGTTCTTCATTACGAAGAGCGGGGATTTCTTTTTTTCTCGTCATACCTGTTTGAAATAAGCCCCACGTAAACATGGAGTGAGGCTTACTATCGTTTAAAATGAAGCTTACTTCATTTTCTTTTCTAGAACATTCTGCCGCCTGGACGACCACCGCCAAAACCGCCATTGAATGGACGACCACTGAAGTTTGGACGACCACCAGGACCACCAGGACCTTCAGGTCCACCACCGCGAGCCTGCTTGCCTCCGAAGAGATTCAGGCGGTAAATCACGTGCAGCATCGCATAGCTGTTGATGGCATTATACTCCGTATCCGTACGGGATGTAGCAGAAATGGCACGAGAGAAGGTGCTCTGCTGGCGGAGAATATCGTAGAACTGCAGCATGATGGTAAGAGGCTTGCCCTTCAGGAACCCCTGAGAAAGCTGCGCATTCCATACAAACTCATCCGTATTCATGCTGCTGTCGCTATAACCGCGGCGGCTGCTGATAGAGAGGCTTGAGTTCAGACTGGTACCCCAAGGCGCTGTAAGCGTCATGCTAGGACCATAAGAGAACTGCCAGGTATTGAGGTTGCTGTTAGGCTGCAACTTGTTTGTAGCATAGTTATAATTCAATGTTCCATCAAGCGAAAGCTCCAGCCAGTTGTTGCGATAGCTGAAAGAGAGGCGTTCTCTCCAAGTGGTACTGCGGGTGGTATTCTTCTGGGAATCAGACTGCTTGTCGAGACTCAGATAACTCACGTAGTTGTCGTAACCCAAGTAGGTGTCGGTATTCAAGTTCCATACACCGGCACTATCGATAGAGCAGTTGAACATAAAGGCTCCCATTACATTCCAGTTGCCATTGATATTCTCAGGTCGGGTGATTCTACCACCAGTCTTCTCATCGTAAGTCACCTTATTGCTGATGCTATTGTTGGTGGTTGAGAAGTTGATGAAGGTCATGACACCCTTGTTGTGGTTCTGCACGAAGTTGTTGTAGAACAATCGGAAGTTCTGGGTGAACGATGGCTTCAAGCCAGGGTTACCCTTCGAGATGTTCAGCGGGTCGCTGTTATCTGTGATATCAAGCAACTGAGAGATGCTTGGCTGAGAGGTGGTACCACGGTAGTTCACGCGCAGGTTACTCATCTTGGAGAAGCGATAACGGAAATCGAGGGTTGGACTGATATTTGTCACGTTACGAACGGTATCTACATGCACTCCCTGATAATCCTGGATATACTTCGACTGTTGTGGCTGAATCATCACACCGAAGTTCAAGTTATACTTCTGACGGACGAATCGCATCATCACCTGTATATCATGATTGTAGTTGCGATACTCAGAGAAACGGCTCTGATCATCATCCTTGTAATCTTCGAGATGACCGGCAAACGGATTCAGGTAACTATCCCAACCACGGTACTCCTGATCACCACTCATAGCATACTTGCTGAAATCGTAGGTGCTGCGGTCGCTCTTGGAGTAGCTGTAAGTAAACTTATAGCTGAACTGCAGGAAGGTAGCCTTCCAGAGCGGCTCACTATAGGTCAACTGGCCCGCATAACTGTAATTCTTCGAAGGAGTCAGGTTATAGCGATTGGTCTGATAAGTAGAATCCTTACCCTCCGCTGTCTGTACAAGATAGAGCTTGGCATTGTTGAGCGAGATGCTCTTGCTGTCATTATCCGTATATTTGGCATCCACACGGAAGGTGATGTTACGTCCCTTGTTGCCCAACTTGCGGTTCACCTGCAGCATACCCTTGATATTGTTATTATCAGAATAGGTGATTCCGTTAGTCAACTGACTGTTCACCATAGCCTCAGCCTTGTCCAACTCATCAATACCTTCCTCAGAAAGAGGGTCTTTGGTGGTAATGGTATAAGGATCCTTGTTGTAAGAAGCCGATTGGCTGCCACTCAATCCATCGCTGGTACTCCAGGAGATGGAAGGACGGAAGAGGATATTGGTCATGGAATCAGGCATCCACTCCAAGCGGATGTTGCCGTTCCAGCTGTTGCTGCGGGAGAAATTCTGAGTCAAGCTGTTGCTGAACGAAGAGCTGCTACCCATGAAGTTCTCGCTGGAACGACGGCTCCAAATATCGCCATCGCCGTGATTCCAACGAAGTGAAGTATTGAACTTGAATTTATCCTTCAGTTCGTAATTGTAGTTGGCGGCTATCATCTTGCTGGCATTCAAACCGTTAGCACCTCCGAAACCTCTACCCGGTCCACCGCCTCCGAAACCACGGTCGCTGGTGTTATTGGCATTGGCAAAGAGCATGAATCGGTTGTTATCATTGAAATAACCGCCCATGCCACGCATGTTATAGCGGCTCTTGTTGCCCACACCCAGGTCGATGTTGGAAATCAAACCCTTGTTCATACCCTTCTTCACACCGAAGTCGAGCACGGTCTGCTCCTCGCCATCATCAATACCGGTCACCTTAGAGAGATCACTCTTCTCATCGTATGCCTTGATCTTATCGATGATGCTGGTAGGCAGGTTCTTCAGGGCAGTCTTGGTATCACCGGTCATAAACTCCTTGCCATCTATGAGAATCTTCTTTACCTCCTTACCATTAATCTTGATAGTACCGTCATCGCTCACCTCTGCACCCGGCAGACGCTTTACGAGTTCCTCAACTACCGAGCCTTCCGGTGTGCGATAGGCAGAAGAATTGTACACGAAAGTATCCTCCTTCAGAGTTACCTTCTGAGCCATGGCTGTTACCACTGCGCCTTTCAGCATGATAGCCTCAGCATTCAGCACTATCTTACCCATAGCCAGATCCTTGTTATCAGAAATTTGGATACGCTTCACGGTAGACTTGTATCCTACGCTCGAAATCTTGAGCAGATACTTGCCATTAGCCGGAGCGGTGACATGAAAGAGTCCGTTCTCATTACTGATGGCACCAGCCACATACGTGCTGTCGCTCTTAAGCAATTGAACAGTTACCTGCTCAATGGCTTCCTTGGTATCGCGGTCGGTAATCTGACCGGATATCAGTCGCTGTTGAGCAAAGGATGCCATTGCCATCAATAGCAGCAGCATCGTTAGAATTGATTTTTTCATTCTTATTTTTAATTTGTTATTATATTCACTTGTTCGTTATTTCCACCTGACCATTATTTTCACTTAACCGTTATGATATTTTAATGACCATTTTTGTTAATCTGGTAGTTTTGACGCGTTAAATACACCAAGGTTTAATGCATTCTGAGATAAAAAACGCAAATTTAGCAACTTTTTTTTTGTATTATCTCCATTTTAGTGTATCTTTGCACAAAAATTAATACGTTAGAATGTTATGGAACAAAGAGTAATCATATCAACCCAACTGGAAAGCGAACTGGTAAGTGCACTTTCTGAGTGTGAGCACGACAAGCTTTTTGTGCTTACAGATACTACGACATTGGAACTATGCATGCCTATATTGCAGAATTTTTACTGCATGAAGGAAACCCATATCATCACTATTCCGGCTACCGACAGCCATAAAGACATCGAGAGTCTGATGATGGTATGGAAAGGACTGCAGGAGGGAGGAGCTTCACGCCACTCCTGTATGATTAATCTGGGCGGGGGTATGGTAACCGACCTGGGTGGCTTTGCTGCCAGCACTTTTAAGAGAGGTATCAACTTTATCAATATCCCTACCACCCTGCTGGCTATGGTAGATGCATCGGTAGGTGGAAAGACAGGCATCAACTTCGGCGGACTGAAGAACGAAGTAGGTGTGTTCAATGATTCTAAATTTGTTATTCTCGATACAGAATTCTTAAAGACGCTCGATGCAGAAAACATCTGTTCGGGCTATGCAGAAATGCTGAAACACGGTCTGATTTCTACAGAAGCAATGTGGGAAGAACTGGTCAGTTTCGACCTCGACAAGCCTGATTTGAAGCAGTTGCAGCGCATGGTAGGCGACAGCGTGAAGGTAAAGGAGCGCATTGTAGAGCAGGATCCTCACGAGCAGGGCATCCGCAAGGCGCTGAACCTGGGTCATACATTCGGTCATGCCTTTGAGAGCTGGGCTTTGAAGCGCAAGCCTATCCTGCATGGTTACGCTGTGGCATTCGGCCTTATTCCAGAACTCTATCTGAGTGTTGCCAAGACTGGATTCCCTACTGAGAAGATGCGCCAGACCGTAAACTTCATCAAGGAATTCTATGGTACACTGGATATTACCTGCGATGACTATGATGAGCTCATCGAGCTGATGCATCATGACAAGAAGAACCAGAATGGCATCATCAACTTCACGATGCTGGGTGGCATAGGCGATATACGTATCAACCAGACTGCTACGACAGAAGAAATCAAGGAAGCACTCGATTTCTTCAGAGAAGGATAATTCAGCTAAAGAATCTTTCTTCAGAGAATCCCTTTAAAGAAAGATAGCACGCTTCGGCTTTCCGGTTTCGGTAAGCGGAAGATGCTCTACATGAAGGAATTCCCTTGGAATCCAATATTTATGATCAGATAAGAGGCGGCGAACAGTCGCCTCTATTTTTTCTATCTCCTCATCTTCCGTTAAGAGGACTGCAATCTCTCCAAACTTCCCGTCTTTCTTCTTGGCTATCATGAAAGGTTTTTCAAGATAAGGCTTCAACAGGGTTTCAACCTCTTCTATCTGAATCTTGATACCTCCGCTGCAAATCACATTGTCTTTTCTGCCTTTGATGCGAAAACGGAGTTTTTCCACCTTATTATATATATAGGATTCTATTTCCACTATATCGTTCGTTACCAAGGGCTCAGCACAGACTTGCGGAGCATCTATCACCAGACATCCTTCATCGGTCTGACTGATTTTCACACTATCGAAAGGCTGGTACCATTCGCTAGCCTCAGTACCGTTAATTCTTCTCAGGGCAATATGCGAGAGCGTTTCAGTCATTCCATAGGTACTCCAGATGGCAATATTGCCGGGAAGAGCCTTCAGTTTCTGTTCGAGAGCCTCATCTATAGCTCCGCCACCGATAATAAGATGCCTGATGCGGCAGAGACGAGCCCGCTCTTCAGGAACCTGCAGGGTATTATAAACCTGCATCGGGACCATCGCAGCGAAGGTAATCTCTTCATTTACATCTTTCAAAGGATGCCCACTTGGGCAAACAGAAATAAGATGGAGATGGCGCTCTATACTCCGCACCACCACCATCTTACCTGCAATATAATCGAGCGACATGCAGAGCAGGGCACTGTCGCCAGGTTTCAATCCCAGGAAATCACAAGTGATGCGGGCCGAGTTGAGCATTCGCTTCTTCTCTACCATCATCGGCTTGGGCTTTCCCGTGGAACCACTGGTATGCACCAGCACCCGGTCGCTACCGTTATTCCATTCTGAAAGGAATTCTTCTAAAGTCATTTTACTACAAACAGTTTGTCACCACGAATCTCCAAAGGCATCGGTATATTATCAGTAAAGAGCTGACCGGTACCCAAGCCTTGCGGCATCTTGACATTAGGACCATATACTTTAGCTGCATAATGAGCAATAGCGTTCAGACCGATATTACTCTCAAGAGCAGAAGTAATCCAACTGCCGATACCACGCTGGTTAGCCAGTTCTATCCACTCGTTGCATCCATAGATGCCACCATGAAGTGAAGGCTTGAGGATGATATACTGAGGACGGACGGTATCGAGCAAAGCCTGCTTCATACTCCGGACATTCACACCAATCAACTCCTCGTCTAGGGCGATAGGAAGCGGTGTTTCGCGACAGAGCTGAGCCATCTTAGGCCACTGATGCTGCTTGATAGGCTGCTCTATCGAATGAATGTCATATTTAGCCAAAGCCTCCAGCTGGCTCATTGCATTCTCTGGCAAAAAGCCACCATTGGCATCTACACGCAACTCAATCTGCTCCTTGGTATACACATCACGGATGCGCTTGATGAGATCGAGTTCCTTGAAGAAATCGATGGCACCGATTTTGAGTTTCACGCAATGGAAACCCGCCTGGAGCTTCTCCTCCAACCGGGCCAGCATCTCCTCATAGGTTCCCATCCACACCAATCCGTTGATGGTGATGCCCTCTTCTCCCCTACCGAAAGGAGAATCGAAAAGATTGACAAGATTCTCCATTCCGGCTGGAACAGAAACCACTTTCTGCTTCAACATTTCTGAAGAAGAAGATGCTCCTTCAGCAGGAACAATCTCCAAAAACTTCTTCACTGCATCGAAGAACGAAGCGAAGGCTGTTTCCAAACCGAAGGTAATGCTAGGGTAAGCACGAATCATATCGTATGGAATGCGTCCCATCTGCTCCACCATCTGGCACACCTGCCTAAGGGTGACGGCATATTCCGGTTTGGCATCGCAACTGAGATCTGGGAGCGTAGCACACTCTCCCACTCCCTCTACTCCCGGCAATTCATCCGATGTAAGGGTGAGATAATAACTGTGTCTCGTGGTATATACGCCACGAGACGTGCCTGCCGGCTGCTTGAAGTGGAGCGTGCGCTCCGAGATGTCAATCTTATACATTCTTTATATATATATATCAATACAATTGAATTCTTCACTCTTCGTTCTTCACTCTTCACTTAACCTACTTTTTCTGCTTCAATTCGTAGAGATCCTTGCGGCGGTCGCGAAGATTTCTTACAGCACCGTAGGTATGAAGCTCATTCAAGAGATTCAGGTCAACATCTGATACGAGAATCATCTCGGTATTAGGTGTTGCCTCTGAACGCTTGCCATCGTTAGGGAAAGCAAAGTCGCAAGGGGTGAACACGGCGCTCTGGGCATACTGGATATCCATGTTATGAACACGTGGCAAGTTGCCCACACTACCCGCAATGGCAACATAGCACTCGTTTTCGATGGCACGCGCCTGTGCACAGACTCTTACTCGGGAGTAAGCATTCTGGGTATCGGTCATGAATGGAACGAAGAGAATCTGCATGCCATCCTCAGCCATTAATCTTGACAACTCAGGGAACTCCACATCATAGCAGATGACGATACCAATCTTACCGCAATCGGTATCAAAGGTCTGGATATGGCTACCACCACTCAATCCCCAGCACTTCTGCTCATCTGGTGTAACATGAATCTTCTCGTACATGTCTACGCTACCATCTCTGCGGCAGAGGAAGCCTACATTATAGAGGGAATCGTCCTTGAGATAAGGCATACTACCCGTGATGATATTGATGTTGTAACTGATGGCCAACTCACGGAAACGGTCACGGATTTCTTCGGTATACTGCGCCATCTTTCGGATGCTCTGCGCCTCACCCAAGTCGTTGAAACGAGCCATCAAAGGTGCATTGAAATACTCAGGGAAGAGAATGAAATCGCTCTTGTAATCGCTCACAGAATCAACGAAGAACTCAACCTGTTCGAAGAGGTCATCCACCGAAGCGTATGGGCGCATCTGCCACTGTACCAATCCGATTCTTACGGTTGGCTTGCGGTCTACATAAGAATCCGTAGGTGGCTGATAATAGATGTTATCCCACTGCAAGAGGGTGGCGCAGTGTTCGCTCTCCTCATCGCTAGGAAGATAGTTGCGGATTACGCGGCGCACGTGGAAATCATTGGAAAGCTGGAAGGTAAGAACCGGGTCATAGATTTCACGGTTTCTTACATGCTCAATATACTCCTTAGGGCGCATCTTATCGGCATACTTGTGATAGTTTGGTATACGACCGCCAAACATGATAGCCTTTAAGTTGAGCTTCTCGCAGAGTTCCTTACGATACTCATACATACGGCGAGCCAGGCGCAAACCACGATAATCAGGGTGGATAAATACCTCGATACCGTAAAGAATGTTTCCATTAGGATCGTGGGTGTTGAAGGTTTCATTACCCGTAACCTGAGCATAGGTATGATCACCCTTCACCATATTATAATTGACGATGATAGAGAGCGCACAGCCCACAATCTTATCATCAACGATAATAACCACCTGTCCCTCAGGGAAGATAGTGATGAGTTTCTTGATCTGTTCTCTTGTCCAGAAAACATCTGAGTCTGCGTAAATACGCTTAAACGACTTGGCGAGCTGGTCATAATCCTCCATGTGGAGGTTACGCATACCCACCTTTTCGATTTTTCGAGTTGGTTCCATAACAACTGTATTTTTATTATTATCTAAATCCGGGTGCAAAGATACAGCAAATTATAGATACGACAAAGAGTTTTCGCAAATAATTGATATTTACGAAAACTCTTTTCATATATTGGAAGAAAATCCCCCCTGAGATGAAAGATTTGTGCTAATATTTAGCCTCATCCTGCGGAATTGCCTCATTATGGTCATCCAGATATAGCAACCTGCCCGGGTGATACAGTTCACTTGCCACCGAATGTTCATCCTGACGGTATCGGGTCTGGATGCCACCGATGCCCAACAGGGTATGGAATACCGAAAGACTTGTCTGAACCTGCTTGGTATGGTTATCCGCCAGCGCTTTCACTACCTTCGGATATTTCTTATCAAAGCCCTGCGAGGTCCAGATGATGAAAGGCACATGAAGCTCGTAATCAGATGCCTTCGGTGCTGCATGGAGGAAGAGATTCCGATTGTCATCAAAGATATTCTCGCCATGGTCACTGGTATAGAGCATCGCCGAGGTAGGCTGACAATATATGCCATCCGGCTTATTCCTAGCCTTAGTCTGAACCAGCTCCCATTTCTGCAGTCGCTCCACAATCCCATGCAGGATATAATCGGTATATCGGATGGTATTATCGTAGGCATTCAGCAGGTCACGCCGGTTCTCCGGCATTGCCTCACTCCTGCCATCAGGCTTGAAGTAAGCAAAGCTGCGGGGATAACGTTCCTGATAATTGAAGTGGGAACCATAGGTATGAAGTACCACGAAGAGCTTGCGATAACGGTAATGGGCTGAGGATGAAGCATCAGCCTCCGGCAAGATCTTATCCAGTTTCCGCAACAGATCCTCATCGTAATGACTGCCCTGGACAGATTCTTCCTTCTTCAGAAAGTAATGCTCATCAGCCTGCTCTCCCAGGAAATCGATAAACGAATGGTTGGGCAACTGGTTGCTGATGAACACGGTATGAAATCCGGCTTCCCTGAAGGCTGCCAGGATGCCTTTCTCATGAAAGAGGCGTGGAAAATCCTCTGCCGAAGCTGCCGACAGAAGCATCGGTACACTCTTGTGGGTGGTATTGCTCTGCGTGGTTGCATCAGGGAAAGCCATGATACCCGGCGTTTTGGAAAGCAGCGGATTGGTATTCCGAGGATAGCCATAGAGACTGAAATTATGGGCTCGTGCCGTCTCTCCCACCACCATCACATACACTTCGGGAGCTTCCGCATCGTGCCCACTCCGGGCATCAAACCGGAAGTTACGGCTTGCCTCCTGGTAATTCTCGGACGCCGCATTGCGCTCGAAAGCCAGATAGAGGTTATAGCAGATATTGACGGGATAAAGCTGATTGCGCATCCGGTAACCATCCACCACTACATAACAGGCAAGGAGACAGAAGAGGCCGATGGATCCAGCCTCCATGACCCATTTGAGGATATGATGCTGGAAAGAGACGGATATCTGATGCTTCTTCCTGATATGGATGACAGCCAAGATGAGCAAGGGAAGATAAATCACAAAAACACCTACCACGGCAGGCAACAGATTGTCCAGCAGTTCCATCACTTCTCCCGGATTGGTGGTCACGAGATTCAGGAACATATCCACCGCTATCACTCCCGTTCCGAAGAGATAGAGCAATACCAGCTGAAAAGCGGCGAAAAAGACAAAGAGAAATGCCCACCATACCATCTTGCCCGGACATCTGGCTACAGAAAAGAACCACATATACAGTGCCAGAGGCAACAGCACATTGGCTGCGCCCGCCCAGAAAGAAAGTCTTTCGGTAAAGCACAGGGCGATATTGGGCAGCAGCAATGCCACCACCGCATACCAGTAAAGGAAGGTGCCCGAAGACACCTTATTATATATAGCATTACATATAGAATGATTCATAGACTACACCTTATTAAATATATATAGCATATCACGGAAATGCATCATAAGTATTTCGTGAAAAGACATCATTAAAATGCCTCGTTGATATTAAAGAGGAAGCCAGACTGTCCTGACTTTCCAAATCCATAATCCAATCGTACATTCACATTCTTCTTGAACTCCCAGCGATAGCCTACTCCTGCATTCGGCAGAATCTGTCTGCTTCGCAACGCAGAGAACTTAGGGAAAACGGTACCTGCTCCAGCCCAGACCACAATACCATTTCGCTTCCAGACATGCTGTCGCAACTCCACGGTAGCCTCCAGGGAATGCTTGTCGCGATAACGGCCCTCGTAGTAGCCGCGCATCGAACAGGTACCTCCCAGTTCTGCCATCATTCCCCAAGAAGGATTGCCGAAATTGAGATTGGCTCCGAAATCCTCGGCAAGAATCGTTCCCTTGCCCAGTCGCTGATAGGCATCAAAACGGAAGTGAGTCGTACTGAAGGCATAATCATTACCCATAAATTTTGGTCTGAACATCTGCTTCAGATTCAGATAGATACCCCGGTGCGGATTGGTGAGATTATCCCGGTTGTCATAAACCAGAGATACGCCCGCTCCTACATTCCAGATATGCTTATCCATCCCCTGCAGCAATTCCGGTCGTTCTATTTGCTTGCCTATCACATAGTCGTAAGCTGCCATAGGTCCCACATAGAAGTTATCGGCTACCCTGAACAGGAAGCTGGCCTCTGCCTGAGCCTGCCAACGCTTCATATCACTCTTGTTGTCATCGTTATCGCCCATCTCGTAACCGATTCCCCAGAAATCGGAAGGGAAGGAATAGAAATAGAGATGATAATCGATGCGGTAACGACCGGCAGGAGCTATATGATTGCCCCGAACACCCAACATATAGAAGCCCACCGAACTGACATCACCGAAAAGCGATACATTGGAAGGTGGCAAGATGCTATCGTTAGGATCGGTGCGGTAAAGTCCTGCCGCCACCATTCCCAGACCAAACTTGGTATCGGAAGCATAATGAGGACCTCCAATTACACTGAAGTCGAATCGCTTATGCCGCTTGTTCTTGTTGGCATCATTGAAGTAGTCAAGGAATCGTGTCATCCACGATTTCTTGACCTGCTGGGCAGTATCCACCTTCTCAGAAGAGAGGGAATCTGAAGAAATTGGCTCCGAGGCATAGCTGCTCAATGTCATCATCGCAAAAAGTATGGTTAGAATATGCTTCATAAAGTCAATATTTTCCTGTTGATTCTATTTTCGTCATTTACTAATAAACCAGTGACACTTCATTAATATACCAGTGATACATTATTAATATACCAGTGACACATTATTAATATACCAGTGATACATTATCTATCCACAAGGTGTTACCTGGTGTTCCGATATAAGCACCGCCATCCGAAGAAGAGAACTGGAGAACGAGATGAGTAGGCGTTTCATCGGCAGCAGCCCATCCCACTTCTCTTACAAGCACACTCTTACCCTTACTGTTGCGGGCATAATCGGTAGAACGGAGTCCCATCGTTGCGGCATGATAGCCAGCCATTTGACGGATATCACCATAGTGGATGGTATAGGTTGCATCTTCCACCCATCCATTCGTACTCTTGCCGTATCTTACCACCATCGTACCCACTCGCTTGGCAGTGATGTTACCCTTGGCATCCTCGTGACGCTTCTGAAGATAGAGCACCACGATGGCATGGTCTCTTCCTGCCACTGTAGAGGCACCACTGAATCCATTCTGCTTGATTCGGTTGGCAACATTAGGAAGGTAGGTCTTGTAATCGAAACGCAGAGCCTTAGGACGTGCCGTAAACGGAATGCCCCAGTTGATGGCCTTCGGACCATCCTTGGTACTGGTGATCGGTTCACGAACATCTCCCAGGAAAAGGGAACCGGCTGCAAGTACCTTGATATTGATAAGTCCCAACACCTTTACCTTTTCTATATGAGTCTCCAGTTTGGCGCAATGCCCACTGCCGTGCCTGTCACGAAAAACCGAATTATTGGTCTTGTAAATGCCGGAAACATGCGCCAAGACATTGGATGAGCCCCAAGGAGACCCACCCTTATTGGTATAAGGAGTATTACCCTGGATAGTCATATTAGGTCCTACGGCATAAATGGTTTTCTGATTACCACCAATGATAGCCGACTCTTTGATATTTCTGATTACCCAGTAGTCCATATTTCCATATTTCAGAGGAACCACTTTTTTCTGTCCCTGCATAGGAAGACATGACAAAATAGCAAGCGCTAATGCAATGCCGAAAATTACCTGTTTTTTCATATCTATTGCTTTAATATTTCTAGATACTGCAAAGATAGAAAAATTTTTCGTACTTTCAGGTTTTCAGGGTACTAAAGAGAGAATTATTAAGAAATAATAATATATTTAGGGGATTTTAATCGAAGAAAAACAAAAAAGCCCTGCAAGAGCAAAAGCTTGGGATAGTTAAAGCTTTTGCCCTTACAGGACGTCTATTAACGGTTAGAATACATGTTGTCGTAGTACTTCTGGTAATCGCCAGAGGTTACATTGTCCATCCATTCCTGATTATCTAGATACCATTTTACGGTCTCCTCGATTCCCTCCTCAAACTGGAGTGATGGCTCCCAACCGAGTTCCTTCTGAAGCTTGCGAGAGTCGATGGCATAACGCATATCGTGACCCTTTCTATCGGTTACGTAGGTGATGAGATCCATATCCTCGCCTTCCTTTCTGCCGAGCAATCTATCAACGGTCTTGATGACCACCTTGATGATGTCGAGGTTCTTCCACTCATTGAAACCGCCGATGTTGTAGGTCTCAGCAATCTTACCCTTGTGGAAAATCATATCGATGGCACGGGCATGATCCACTACATACAACCAGTCGCGCACGTTCTCACCCTTACCATATACTGGCAATGGCTTGCGATGACGGATGTTGTTGATGAACAGCGGAATCAACTTCTCTGGGAACTGGTATGGACCGTAGTTGTTAGAGCAGTTGGTCACGATGGTAGGCATACCGTATGTATCGTGGAAAGCACGGACGAAGTGGTCTGAGCTTGCCTTGGATGCTGAGTATGGAGAGTGAGGATTGTACTTGGTTGTCTCTACGAAGAACTCCTCGCCATAAGCCTCGTGGTTCTTACCGCTGGATGCCTTGGTGGTGAAAGGAGCAGGAATGCCCTCAGGATGAGTCATCTGCAAGGCACCGTAAACCTCATCAGTAGAGATATGGTAGAAGCGCTTACCCTCGTATCCCTCAGGAAGACTCTCCCAGTAAACCTTTGCCGCCTGGAGCAGAGACAGGGTTCCCATCACGTTGGTTTGAGCGAAAGTGAATGGATCCTTGATACTTCTATCTACATGGCTCTCGGCAGCGAGATGAATGATGCCATCCACCTTGTAGTCCTGCATCAGCTTCAACATCAGGTCGAAATCGCAGATGTCGCCCTTAACGAAAGTATAGTTAGGCTTGTCCTCAATGTCCTTGAGGTTTGCCAAATTACCAGCGTATGTCAACTTGTCGAGGTTGATGATGTGATACTCAGGATATTTGTTCACGAAAAGTCTTACTACGTGTGAGCCGATGAACCCTGCACCGCCCGTGATAATGATATTCTTCATTTCAATTAATAACTTATAATTAATAATTATTTTGCTGCCGCCAATTCAGCGATGCACTTCTTCAAACTGTCAGTCCAGTATGGCACCTTGAATCCGAAAGTCTGCTTCAACTTACTCTTGTCAAGTACAGAGAAGTGAGGACGCTTCACTGGGCTTGGGAACTCCTCGCTGTAGCAAGGCTGAATATCGCAAGTATTTCCGCTCAGTTCGCAGATAATCTTAGCGAAATCAAACCAAGAGCAGACACCCTCATTAGAGAAGTGGTAGATGCCCGTCTTATCCAACTGGTCAGTTTCGATGATATGTGAGATGACAGCAGCCAGGTCGCCAGCGTAAGTTGGAGTACCCACCTGGTCGAAGACCACCTTCAGGGTGTCGTGGCTTGCCGTGAGACTCTGCATGGTCTTCACGAAGTTCTTACCCCACTGCGAGTAGAGCCATGCTGTACGGATGATGATATGCTTGCATCCAGTAGCTTCAATACTCTTTTCGCCTGCAAGTTTCGTTTTACCATATACCCCCAAAGGATTCGTTTCCCAATCTTCACGGCAAGGTATATTCTTGTCGCCCTGAAAAACATAGTCGGTAGATACATGAATCAAAGTACCATCTACCTCCTTCATAGCCTGTGCCAAATTTCCCGCAGCAGTATTGTTGAGCAGATTAACCAGATCGTAATCTGTTTCAGCCTTATCTACGTTGGTATAAGCAGCGCAGTTAACAATTACCTGAATATCATTCTCCCTCACCTTTTCTCGGATAGCGTCAAGATTGGTGATATCCAGTTTTTCATAGCCTTCAGCCACATCAGTGAAGACAAACTTGTGATTGCTTTTTTGGGCACAGATTTGCATTTCATGTCCCAATTGACCATTAGCGCCTGTTACTAATATATTCATTGTTTTAATATTTTATTCAATATAATATTTTAAAGTCTACTTACTATTTTCCTCTACACATGAAGAAAACTGATTTTTCTCTCGAAATCTATTTCCTACTACCTATATATAAATCTATTCATCTATATATAAATATGTGGCAAAGGTAAAAAAATAATTTGAGTTGACCAAAGAAAAGAAAAAGAAAAGAGAAGAAACTAACATATATTAAACAAAGACCGCCACACTTTTTCACAAAAGCATGGCGGTTTTCCCTAAAACATAATAGATAAGCTTTGCCTTTAAGGGCAAACTTGAATCGTCAAGTAGCCTAGTCTATTACCAATCCTTTTTCCCTAATATAAACTAAACCTGTTTTCCTATTTAAATCAACATACTAAATCAACAAAAGGAATTTTCTTTATCATTAAATACTTTTAGAAGACTTGAAGTGGTAATTAAACCATAAAAACTACTGTTTTCTGATTTCGGTTGCAAAATTATATCATTTTTTTCAAAGTTGTATACCTAAGTAGTATTTTAGTAAAAAATCAGTCTGCCAAAGAAATAGATAACTCATTAAGAATCAGACGTTTTAACACATTAACTATTTTTGTCTAAAGTAAATGGTATTATATGAAAGGAAATTTGTATCTTTGCACCACAAAACGGACAAAAGGACGAAAATAACATTTAAAAGACGATTTTGTTATAATTATAAAGAAACATTAAAGATGAAACTACTTATATATTTACTTCTTTTGCTTACTATGCCATTGGCTGCTCAAGGCAAAACGGACGAGAAGACTTTAACGGACGAGAAGACTTTATTGGATCGTATTGACAAGATGATTGAAAACGACCAATATTATCAGGGAATCAAGGAAAAGGAATTGAAACATCTGAAGCGGCAAGCTTATGAAGCTGAAGACGACCAAACCCGGCTACAGTTTCTTGACAGCATATATCATGCCTATAGTGCTTACCGCTACGACTCAGCATACGCATATATGAAACAGGGGCTTGAATTGGCAGAAAAATGTCATAACACCTATTATATATTACGTAACCAGATAAACTGGGCATCCATACTCTCGGTAAGGGGATTTTATGGCAAAGCAGAAAGCTTACTCCAATCGCTCAATCCTGATGAGATGCCATACCAGCTGAAGCAATACTATTACTTCACATACGCCTGGCTCTACAACTATTGGGAATCATACGCCAAGAACTCAGATTACGCCGAAGAATTCCGTGCCCAGAAGAAACATTATATGACCCTTCTGATACAGAGTTTCAACAAAAACAATAAGCATAACGTCTTCTATCAGTATCTCATGGGCGAATACGCCTATCTCGACAACCCTACCAGCAAGGAGTCGCTCAACTATTATCTGAAGGCACTGAAGATGACGCCAGCCAAATCCCGCATACATGCCATGTCGGCTTATGGTATAGCCAGATATTACAAACATATAGGCAAACTCGACCTTTACGAGGAATATCTTGTAGAGGCATCCGTGAGCGATGAATTGTGTCAGCTCAAAGAAACTATTGCGCTTCAAAAGCTAGCCTATTACATCTTTAAAAAGGATGCGAGCAACAGTAAGAGAGCTGCCAAATATATCCAGCACACGATGGAAGATGCACAGTTCTTCAACAACCAACTGCACATGATGGAGATTTCCAACAGCCTTTCAGTCATCACTTCAGCCAACCAGCAGGCTGCCGAGCGCTCTCGTACCCGTTTTCTTTGGGGGTTCATTGGTGTAAGCATAGCGCTGGTCATCATTCTCATCCTCTCATTCGTCAATAACCGACAGAAGAACAGGCTGAAGAAAAACAAGGCTGAGATTGAAGAACAGAACGAGAAGCAGAAAGAGATGAATGCACAGCTCACCGAACTGAACCAGCAGCTGATTGAAACCAATATCAAGCGAGAGACCTACATGCGCCTCTTTATGGACATCAGTGCGGCTTATATCAGCAAGTTATCAGATTATCGCAAACTGGTAAGCCGAAAAATCAAGGCAAACCAGACTGCCGATTTGCTGAAGAGTCTCAACACCCATAAATTGGAAGAAGAGGAATCGCAGATGTTCTACAACCGGTTCGACAAGGCATTCATGGAATTGTATCCGGGTTTCGTTACTGAGTTGAACAAGCTCCTGCTGCCAGAATGCCAACTGGAAGTTCCTACTACGCACGACCTGACCACGGAAATTCGCATCTTTGCCCTGATGCGACTGGGTGTAACCGACAGCAAGGAGATTGCCACCCTGCTGCATTACTCCACCCAGACCATCTATAACTACAAGTCTGGAATGCGGGCAAAAGCAATCAATCGCGATTCATTCGAATCTGATATCAATCAGCTTTGCCACATCATTAATAGTTAATAATTAATAGTTTATAGCATAAACCGCTTTGACAATCTTGCTCAACGGCGCAGCCTCTATAAACTATTAACTGTAAACTATTATCTAGCTTCTGTGTATCACGGTTCCGTTAGCCTGATGCGTAGCAAGAACCAGCACCTCAGCTATTTGCACGTGTTCTGGGGCACTTGCAGCATAGAAGGCAACATCTGCCACGTCATCGCCGTTCAGAGGCTCTATGCCGCGGTAAACGTTGTCTGCGCGGTTCTGGTCACCATGGAAACGGATGTTAGAGAAGTTTGTTTCAACCAAACCCGGTTTCACATTGGTAACACGCACTTTTGTATGTGCCACATCAATGCGCAAGCCGTCTGTAATAGCCTTTACAGCCGCTTTGGTAGCACAATATACATTACCTCCCGCATAAGCAGCATCACCCGCCACACTACCTATATTGATTACATGACCATGATTACGCTCCACCATACCAGGTACAATCAGGCGAGTCATGGTTAAGAGTCCCTTGATATTGGTATCAATCATCTGATCCCAATCCTCAAAATCGCCCTCATATTCAGGTTCCAGTCCACGTGCGAGTCCCGCATTATTGATAAGCACATCCACATTGCGCCACTCCTCAGGGAGGTAATCCACCGCTTTTTTAGCAGCTTCACGGTTACGCACATCGAAAGCCAAGGCAAGCACCTCAACGCCCTCAGCCTCGAGTTCTTTCTTCAGGATTTCCAACTTTCCCGTGTTTCTACCTGTAAGAATCAGGTTATAGCCGCCACGGGCAAAACGACGTGCACAACCTTCGCCAATACCGCTTGTTGCGCCTGTAATAAGAGCAATTTTATTCATATTCTTTGATACTTTGAATTATACTTTGAACTTTATGATTAGCTAAGCAATTGAATTCTTCACTCTTCCCTTAAAGAATAAGGACTCTGACCTCAGCATTCGCCATTTTCTCTATCTGGTTCATCGGACGTTTATAATAAACACTCTGGATAGCCTTGTTGATGATGCCATGCCCCACAGCAAGAACGGTCTGATCAGGATAAGTAACCTTGAGCCAGGTAAGGAAATTCCGGGCTCTTGATTTCATCTTTTCGAGCGTCTCTATGTTGTCCGGCCAATCCTTTGGGTTCTTCGGCAGGTCAAGGATGAATTTACCCGTAAAATCGCCCCAATCGCGCTCTCTGAGCAAGGGAGTGGTGACAACGGGATGCGAGCCGGCGATAATTTCACAGGTCTGTATACTGCGATAGAGATCGCTCGATACGAAGACATCGATAGGCGTACCGACCATTTTCCTGGCCACTTCCTCAGCCTGCTCAATACCTTTCATATTGAGTTTTCCCGGTGTTTGTCCCTGCATAATTTGCGCCTTGTTATCCACCGTTTCACCATGGCGCACCAAATATAATTTTGTCATTGTCTTTACTTTTTCCGTCTATATCAAAAATGAGTTTTTACTTTTCCTAAGTCTATACTCCAGACCTAGTTTTCACTTTCACTAAGTCTCTTTCCAAGACATCATGATTCTGATTTTGCTTACAAAATTACGGCTTTCTATCGAGACCAACAAATAATTTGCGTTAAATATAGCAATAATTTGCGTTAAATATAGCAATAATTTAAGTTTATATAAAAAACTTCTTGCTAGTTTCGGATTTCTTTCGTAACTTTGCCCCGAAATAACAAAATCAGTTTTAGTATGAAGGTAATACACAGTTCAATATTCCGCGCAGTATGCGCCATCATCGTAGGAGTCCTGCTCATCCAATATCGTGAGCAGACTGTCACCTGGATAACCATCGCCATCGGTGTTTTGTTTTTCCTTTCAGGTGTCATCTCCCTTGCCAGTTATTGGGCAGCCAAGCGCAATGCAGAGAAGATGCAGGGCCAGATTCTGTCTGATTCCAATGGTAAGCCTATCATGGGCATGATGCCTAAATTCCCGCTTGTGAGCGTAGGCAGTCTTATCCTGGGATTGCTGCTTGCCCTGATGCCTCAGGTGTTTATCGCCTGGCTGATGTTCATCCTGGCGTTCATCCTGATTCTGGGTGCTCTGACCCAGTTTGTCAATCTGGCTTCAGCAGCTAAGATGGGACGCGTAGGCATCCTCTTCTGGCTCTTCCCTTCAGTCCTTCTTCTGCTGGGTCTGCTCGCCATCATCAAACCTTCAGCCATCGCCTCTGCTCCTCTTTTCATCATCGGTTGGGGTATGCTCATCTATGGAGTAGTAGAGCTTCTCAACGCCTTTAAAGTCTCCAACAACAAGAGAATCTGGCTGAATAACCAACAGCAGAAACAGGATTCAAAGGAGATTTATGTGGATGTAGAGGAAGTGAAGAACGAAAAGTAAAACAACGAAATCATTATATCATCATATATGAATAAAATTAAGTCTCTCTTTGCCTGGTTATGGCAAAAATTTCGCACATTCTGGCCTTGGTACAAGGGATTGTATCAGGGCAAGGCGTGGTATACCAAGACCCTCGTTGCCTTGGCTAGCTGTATAGTCGCCTTCATCTTGTATCTGGGCGCAGTAGATATCAACTTCTTATGGCTCTTCGGCAAGTCGCCTGGCTATTTCTCAGGCATTCTGGATCCCCAGACCTCTGAGGCCTCTGAAATCTATTCGGCTGATGGAAAACTCATCGGCAAGTATTTCAACGAAAACCGTACTCCGGTAGAATATGATGAGGTAACACCTGATTTCTTCAAGGCACTGGTAGATACCGAGGATGAACGATTCTACAAGCATATCGGTATCGACCCTATCGGTGTGTTTGCTGCTGCCAAGGATGCACTCTTCCATCATAACGGGCGCGGTGCTTCTACCATCACACAGCAGCTGGCGAAGAACATGTTCCGTGTACGTTCGCAATATTCTACCGGTTTGCTGGGTAAGATTCCTGTACTCCGCCTGCTCATCATCAAGAGCAAGGAGTGGATCATCGCAGTAAAACTCGAAACGGTGTTCAGCAAGAAGGAAATCATCACCATGTATGCCAACACGGTTGATTTCGGTAGCAATTCCTATGGTATCAAAACCGCTGCGAAGACCTACTTCAACACCACCCCTAAGGAGTTGACCACCGACCAGGCTGCTGTGCTCGTAGGCATGCTCAAGGCTACCACCTACTACAACCCACGCACCAACCCGGAGAACAGTCTTGCACGCCGCAACACCGTATTATATAATATGGTGACACATGGTGATCTTTCAAAAGACAGATACAATGAACTGAAAGATGAGCCTATTAAGCTCGATTTCAAGGTAGAAGAAAACTACGACGGACAGGCTAAATACTTCCGTGAGGCAGTAGCTAACTACCTGAAAGACTGGTGTAAAGACGAAGGTTACGACCTCTATACCAGCGGTTTGAAGATTTATACCACCATCGATACCCGCATGCAGAAGTATGCAGAAGATGCAGCCCGCAAGCAGATGAAGCAGGTACAGCAGAACTTCAACAACCACTGGAACATCCGCCGTACCCAGGTAGGCAAAGGCAACTGGATGGGTCAGGATCCTTGGCAGGATGAGAACCACAACGTGATACCAAACTTCATCCAGGGCATCGCCGAGCGCCAGCCATTCTACAAGGCATTGATAGCCCGCTTCCCTAACAATCCCGACTCAGTAAACTATTACTATAAGGAGTGGGTTCACCCGGTTAAGGTATTCGATTATGACAAGGGCAGCATCACGATTAACATGACATCAGAAGACTCCATCAAGTATATGACCACCTTCATGCACTGCGCCTTTGTAGCCATGGAGCCACAGACCGGAGCAGTAAAGGCATGGGTGGGCGATATCGACTTCGACCACTGGAAGTATGACAAGGTAACAGCCGAGCGCCAGCCTGGTTCTACCTTCAAGCTCTTTGTTTATACCGAGGCGATGAATCAGGGTTTAACCCCTTGTGACAAGCGTCGCGACGAATATATCTCTATGGAGGTATACGATAAGAAGAAGCACGAAATGACCATCTGGCGTCCATCCAATGCCAACGGTTCGTTCTCGGGCGACAGCATCCCATTGAAGAGTGCCTTTGCCAAGAGTATAAACTCTGTGGCTGTAAGATTAGGACAGGAGATGGGCATCAAGCGCATCATCGAGACAGCCAAGAAGATGGGTATCAACAGTCCGCTGGATGACACCCCTTCTCTCGCCCTCGGTTCCAGCGATGTCAACCTCCTGGAGATGGCATGCGCCTACAGCACCATTGCCAACAATGGCAAGCACCACGACCCGGTATTGGTTACCAAGATTGTAGACCACGACGGTAAGGTGGTTTACGAGGGCCCTACCGATTCCGAGCAGGTGATACCTTACAAGAGTGCCTTCCTCATGCAGCAGCTCTTACAGGGCGGTATGAAGGAGCCGGGAGGTACATCCCAGAGTCTCTGGGGCTATGTAGGCAACTACCGTGATACTGAGTTCGGTGGAAAGACAGGTACCACCAATAACCACTCCGATGCCTGGTTCATGTGTGTGAGCCCTAAGCTCGTAGTTGGTGCCTGGGTAGGAGGCGAATACCGCTGTCTCCACTTCCGCACCGGAGCCTTGGGTCAAGGTTCGAGAACCGCTCTTCCTGTGTGCGGTTACTTCCTCCAGAGTGTCTTTGGCGACCCAGCTTTCCAGCAGTATCACGGCAAGTTTGACAAGCCACAGGACAGCGATATCACCCGCGATATGTACATCTGTGCAAGCTATGCACCAAAGCCAAAGATAGATACCACCAAGGTAGACAGTACCGCCTTCCAGGAAGAGATTGTTCTCGATGACGAAGGCAATCCTGTTATCCGCGAGGTTCCTGCCAAGAAGGCTGAAAGCGAATCTGCCACCGGTACAGCCACCACAGAAGAAAAGAAAGAGAAGAAGAAGGCTAAGCCAACGGAACAGCCTGTCAACTTCGATGATCTTTAGATTTAGTTAATAGTTTATAGTTTATAGCGGCTACGCCGTTTAGCAAGAAGGCAATTTAATGTGGCTTATGCTATAAACTATAAATTATAAACTATAAATTAAATACAATGATTGATCTCGACAACCCGGAGTTGCAGAATGCACTCCAAATCATACAGTTTACCCGTCGTTCGCTTTTCCTTACCGGAAAGGCGGGGACGGGTAAATCTACTTTTTTACGTTATATAGCCGCCAATACCAAGAAGAAACATATCATTCTTGCCCCAACAGGCATTGCGGCCATCAACGCCGGAGGAAGCACGCTCCACAGCTTTTTCAAGCTTCCTTTCCACCCGCTGCTGCCCAACGACAGCATGTATTCCGTCCGCAACATCCGCAACACCCTGAAGTATAATTCAGAGAAGATAAAGATTATCCGCGAGGTAGAGCTCATCATCATCGATGAGATCAGTATGGTTCGTGCCGATATTATCGATTTCCTGGACAAGATATTGCGGGTATATTGCCGCAACATGCGAGAGCCTTTCGGGGGCAAGCAGCTGCTTCTGGTGGGCGATATCTTCCAGCTGGAGCCTGTGGTAAGAGAGGACGACCGCCGTCTGCTCAGTCCCTTCTACCGCAGCAGTTTCTTCTTCGATGCCAAGGTGTTCGAATACTTCAAGCTCGTGAGCATCGAACTCAAGAAGGTATACCGTCAGAGCGATCCCGTTTTCATCAGCATCCTCGACCATATCCGCACGTCTCAGGTGCCCATGCAGGATCTACAGCGCCTCAACCAGCGCGTGGGAGCCCAGCTCGATGAGAGCGATTCCAAACTTGCCATCACCCTCTCTACACGCCGCGATACGGTAGATTACATCAACGACAGCCAGCTCCAGTGTCTTCCGGGAGAGCCTTGCCTCTTCCGTGGCCACATACAGGGCGAGTTTCCGGAGAGCAGTCTCCCTACCCCTATCGAGCTTTACCTCAAGACGGGGGCTCAGGTTATCTTCATCAAGAATGATATCGAGCATCAGTGGGTGAATGGCACGCTGGGCACTATCATCGGTTTTGATGAGGATGCCAAGATTTATGTGCGCACCGAGGAAGGCAAGGATGTGATGGTGGAGCCTGCGGCATGGAGCAACATGAGATACCATTTCAATGAGATTGAGAAAAAGATTGAGGAGGAAGAGATTGGCAGATACGAGCAGTACCCCATCCGTCTGGCTTGGGCGATAACGGTTCATAAGAGCCAGGGCCTCACCTTCAACCAGGTGAAGATTGATTTCACGGGTGGTGTCTTTGCGGGCGGACAAACGTATGTTGCCTTGTCCCGCTGCACCAGTCTCGAGGGCATCAGTCTTCAGGAGCCGTTGCGTCAGAGTGACGTTTTCGTGCGCAATGATGTCAAGCAGTTTGCCCGTCATTACAACGACCAGAGCACCATCAACACAGCGCTTACCCAGAGTAAGGCCGACAAGCAGTATCATGATGCCGTCAAGGCGTTCGACAGGGGCGATATGCAGTCGGCTCTCGATAACTTCTTCCTTGCCATCCACAGTCGTTATGACATCGAGCAGCCGCTTGCCAAGCGTTTCATCCGCAAAAAGCTGAACAGGGTGAACGAGCTTCAGGCAGAGAACGAGCGGTTGCGCGAAGAAATAAGAAAGAAGGATGAAGAGAAGGAGAAGCAGCAGAAGTTCCTCAAGCGCCTTGCTACGGAGTATGTGATCATGGGCAAGGAGTGCGAAAAAGAAGGCATGAAAGAGGCTGCCAGCCTGAATTATCGCAAGGCCCTCACCCTTTATCCTGAGCACCCGGAGGCTAAGAGAAGGCTGAAGCATCTCAAAGAATAATGTATAATAAGCAAATGTGGTTGAAAAAGCAAAATAAAGCGCTTTTCCAACCACATTTAATTATTATAAAACTAGAACTTAACCTCATAAGTTTTGCCTCTCTGCGTTTTCATCTTCTTCATTTTATCTCCATATCTTACCATACAAGGTTCACCGGATCCTGAGAGAATGACAGCTTTGGTAAGGCGTCCGTTATCCCAATAGATATCCACTGTGAAATTCCCACTGGCACGCAGTCCCTTTACAGATCCCTTCTGCCATGCATCAGGCAGCGCTGGCAACAGATGGATAAAACCCATGTGACTCTGCATCAACATTTCGGTTAAACCCGCAATACCGCCAAAGTTACCATCTATCTGAAATGGCGCATGCGTATCCCAAAGATTATCCAATGTACCATTCTTCAGGAGATTGCCAAAAAGTCTGTAAGCATGATTACCATCGTGCAGACGGGCCCACAGGTTCAGTTTCCACCCCATAGACCACCCCGTGGAACCATCGCCACGATGTTCCAATACCACTCTTGAGGCCTTCGCCAGCACAGGAGTAGTGATAGGCGAAATGGTGTGGCCCGGATGCAGACCGAAAAGATGATTTACATGGCGATGCTCATCCTTAGGATCATCGATATCCTTAGACCACTCCATCAACTGACCGTAACGGCCAACCTGATAAGGCGCAATGTGCTTTAGGGCATCTTTCCACCGCTTGCGATCCTTGGCATCCTTGCCCAATATCTTGCTAGCCTCTACCGCATCGAGCAGAATCTCACGAATCACAGCATGGGCAAAGGTAGCCCCCTCGTCTATTGGTCCGTGCTCTGGAGATGTTGAAGGAGCCGCTGTATAGACACCATCCTTACGATGCCACAGATAATCCGCAGCAAAGTTGGCACTTCCCTTAATGATGTTGTAAGCCGTCTCGCTCAAGAACTTTTTATCACGTGTATAATCGTAATATTCCCAAAGATGGGTAGCAAGCCATGGACCGGCAAACGGAGAGAAGTTCCAGGACATGTCCTCACTCAACAATGGAGAGGTAAAGCCGAAGATGTTACTGGATATAGATGTAGTCCAACCACGGGTTCCATAATAAGACTTGGCGGTCTTCTCGCCCGGTTTTACCTGCATCTGAATGAAATCGAAGAGCGGAAGCGCGCACTCGCCTAGATTGGTGCTGCAAGCTGGCCAATAGTTCATCTGGAGATTGATGTTGTTATGATAATCAACACGCCAAGGCCCATCCACGTTATTATGCCATATACCTTGCAAGTTGGCAGGCAAATTTCCAGGACGGGAAGAGGCGATGAGCAAATAACGTCCAAACTGATAGTAGAGCTGTTCCAGATAGAAATCCTTTGCTCCTTTACGATAATTCGCAAGCCGTTGGTCGATAGGTATGTCGTTATCATTATTCACATTGTTCAGTATCAGGCTTACACGACTGAACAGATTGCTGTAATCCCTGTAATGCTCATCCAGCAGCAGCTCATAGCCCTTTTCTTCTGCCTTACTCACCCAATCTAGGGTGGTAGCCAGCGGATCCACACCCACATAGGTCTTAGGATCATTATAATCAGGATTATTGTTTGCCTTGTAATCGGTATCGGCAGAAATAAGGAATACTACCTCGTCGGCACCCTTCACAGTCAACTTTCCACCTTCATTCGAGAGAGTACCTCCCTTGTTGATGGCACGGATGCGGATGGCATACTGCATATCGTTATTGTCTAGACGGGCATCCCAAAGCAACCCATTTCTACAGTCTGCCACCATTCTGCCCGTAGAAACCGGGTTAGGCGCATAGGAGAACACGAGATTCTGCTTTCCCGGACGGGAAGCCGTATAGCGGATAGCCATCACATTTGCAGGATAAGAGATGAAGTATTCACGCTGATATTTTACGCCATCCTTAACAAATGAAACCGTAGCCAATGCTGAATCGAGCGACAAGGCACGGCGATATTGCGACATACCCACGGTGCTCAATCCTGTCTCTATATACGCCTCGCCCATCGTAGTAAAGCTACCAAAACGAAATGCTTCCTCGGCATAAGACTCGTAAGGCACGGTACTGTTGAAGTTCTTGCGGGTGAGCTGAGATGCTTTTTCCCAATCGTTGGCAGCAAAGGCATCTCTGATTTTCTTTATCAAATGGGCTGAATTCTTGTTCACATTCCAATAATAGGCAGCACCCTTCTTGGTGTTCGGTCCGCCACGCCAGAGAGTCTTCTCATTCAGTGTGAAACGCTCTGCTTCTACCGACCCCATGATATTGGCTCCAATACTGCCATTACCGATAGGCAATGACTTTGATTCCCAATCTGAATCTGGATTGCAGGCTGTATCACCTGCCGATATAGGTTTCTTGTGCGTCCATTGCTCAGGATGTCCGCCATACCAGATTTGCTGTCCCTTTAATGTTACTGGCGTATCAAACCAGTAAGACAATCGCGTCTTCTGCTGTGCAGTGGCAGAGAAAGCACAAAACCACACCAAGGTTAAAATAGATACGGTTTTTTTGTTCATAATATATATTTTTTGTCAGATTACTTATTCTCAGATAATCGCCACAAAGATATGAATTTAATTCGACATATCCAAATATAGGGTTAAAAAAAACGAGGATAGCCAATATTCTTTCAATATTTGCTATCCTCGGTTTTATTTTTCACATCGCTTCGGATGACTCTTAGTACCATTGTACAGCGTTGGAATAACCACTTCTCTTGTCGTATTTCAGCGCATCTGTCAAGGTGGCTGCGTTACAACGGAAGGTGAAGTTGTAGCTCGTATATGGAGCGAGAACCACAGAACAACTCATGTTAAAACAGTGAAGATCACGAGCCAGACTGGCGGTGGTCATACTGATCTTGTGGTTGTCAAAATCATAACCGGATGAGAAACTGATGTTCCAGCCATCACTGATTCTTACGTTACCACTCATGTTTAGAGTCTGGGTAAACTTATATGCATAGCGCATCGTCTTCTCATTGAACTTTTCTCTTCGCGTATCCTCGCGCATTGTTACACCATAACCAAAGGTCAGCGACCATGGCATCTTGAACGCCATATAACCATCTGAATCCGTTTCAGCCTTGCCGCCCTTCTTGGCTGCCGTCTTACCCTTCTCCATGCTGTCGTCTACGTTGCTCTCGATGTCGGTATCCAGACCTTCATCGTCATCATTATTGCGCTGGCTGTTCTTCTTGTCGTCCTCATCATCGCCCCCGCCAAAGAGTTTCTTCAGTTTCTCCGGATTCAGTGTGAACGAGAAGTTCTGCGACATACCCTGGAATCGTCCGAACCTGCCCTTGCCCCACTCCGTATGGGTACCTACATAAACATTGTTCTGGTCGTCCAGCTCGTAGGCATAGGTGGCAAACACAGCGTTCATGTTGAAGGTATAGTTCTTCCACCACTTCAGTCTGAGGTTGATGTTCATATCGCTCCAAGGGCGAACCTTGGCTGCAGTATTGTAGCTCATGTTGATGTCGAACGCATCGATGATACTGAGTTTCTTGTATCCGGTAGAGTCCTTATCGCTCTTCACCTTCATCTCGATGTTGTTGCCCAGGGTAAACGAGATATTACCACTCTTACCCTTGCCCGGCGCACCGTAGAGGGCATTGGCATACTTCGAGTAGCTCACCAGCGATACGTTTCCGTCGGCATCGGTCTTCTGGTAGGTGTCCCAGTAGCCGTAGTGTGAAGCTCCGAAGTCTGGGGCATAGCTGAAGCTCACCGTAGGCGTAAACACGTGGCGCACAGCCTGTATCTTATCTCCGAAGAGCTTGCGGCTTGGTATGTAGAAACCATAGAGTTTGGTAGAGAGCCCTACGCTCATGTTCCAGTTATACACGTTGTTGAAACCGTAGATGGTATCACATTTCTCCGTCTGGCTGGCTTCATCCCATGATCTCTCCACCTTGTTGGTATACATACGGTCGGTGAAATTGAACGATGGGTTCACGTTGAGATATTTGAAGAGCGTAAATGTAGCGCTCACCGGTATCTGGTGCTGCCATCCGTTTCTCCAGTCCTTGATGAGCGAACTGTGCATCAGCTTATCCTCTTTGGTATTGATGCTGTTAGAGATCTGTCCCGTATAGCTCATGGCTATCTTCTCGTACCATTTCTCATCGCCCACCATCTTCTTTCTTCTGAACGGATAGAAGCGGGAGATGCTGATGTTGAGGTCGGGCAGCGTCATGGCGATGGATGAATTGCGCATGTTCTGCGAGAGGTTGGCGGTGGAACTGAGCGTCATACCGATGCTTGAGAACGAGGTGCTCCAGTTAACAGATGAGGTTCGCGTACTCTGCGTCATCGTCTGCGGATTGTAGAGCGAATTGAGGTTGTTGCGTTCGTAGCTCGATGTGGCGAAGTTCACACTTGCCGAAAGCGAACTGTATGGGTTTGCCTTGCTGTCCTGACGGTGGCTCCATTGCAGTTTGAAACTCTCCTGCTCGGTAAAGTCTGGCATTCCCTTGTCGCCGTTCTTCGTATCCTGGTAACTGAAGAAGAAGGAACCCGAGTATTTGTATCTCTTTCGGTAGTTGCTGGCTGCCGAGAGTCCCCACGATCCCTTGGTATAAATCTCGCCCAGCAGCTTCAGGTCCCATTTATCACTCATGGCGAAATAATATCCGCCATCTCTGAGATAGAATCCTCGTGCCGTTTCATCGCCGTAGGTTGGCATGATGAAACCGCTGCTGTAGCTCTTGGTGAACGGGAAGAAGCCGTAAGGGATGGCAAGCGGCATAGGCACATCGCACACCACGAGATAGGCTGGTCCGAATACCACATCCTTGCCCGGCCTTACCTTGGCTCGGGAGAGCGAAATGTAGAAGTCGGGATGCGGATCATCGCAGGTGGTATACCTTCCGTGCTGCAGATAGATGACTCCCGATGAGTCGCGTTTCGACTTCATACCGGTCAGGAATCCGTCTTGCTGTTCTGTATATACATTATTAATAAGGGCCTTCTTGCTCTTGAAGTTGAATTTGATGGTGTCGGTATCATAGGTATCGCTACCCATCTTGAAGACAGGTTTGCCCTTGATACCTCCCTCCGCCGTACTGTCGGGTGTACCCATCGCCTTCACGTTGCTCTTGTCCATATCCATGGAGATGCGGTCGGAACTGAGGTCCATGTTGGTATACTTCACATTGGAGTTTCCGTAGAGATATGCCACCTTGTTCTTGGCATCGTATACGAGAGAGTCGTCCGCCTGATAGTTAACCGGTGCGTCTACTCCACCCTGTTTCTTTCTGGCGATACTGTCGAGGCGAATACTGTCATCCACCACTTTATTATGTTTCCATATAGCTTTCTGCAGCGAGTCCATCTGCGTAGTGTCGTCAGCCTGTTTCAGCTTGGGTTTTATTTCGTTGCCCAGCGAGTCTACGAACACACTGTCTCCCACGCTGTCCACGGTTTCCGTCTTCTCCTTCTTCTTTTTCTTTTTCGAATCGGGCATACCCGGATTAGCCACCATCATACAGGAGATGGTAGCGAGCAGCAGCATAGCTATCGTCGATTGTTTTCTCATTCAATAAATTAGAATTCTATTCAAACATGCGTTCCCATTGCTGGAAGCGTTTTACTCCTTCCTCGCCGAACTTCATGAGACTTTTTTCTGCTTTCTCAATCGTTTTTTCCTGGTCGAGGTGAGTTTTGCTGAAGAATTTATCAGCGTAGCAAATCACCTTCTCCTCCATGGTTTCCGGCAGGAAATCCTGATGTGGCAGGGGCAGGTTCTGTGCTATGATCTGTGCCTCTGTGATGCCTGCACCGGTATGGCGCTCACATACGCGGGCATGTCGCTCATATCCTTCCTTGCGCAGGATTTCTGCTCCCAGTCGTCCGTGGCAGATGTAGGGCTGCGAGCCGAAACACTGTATGCCTGGGGCATCGGTCATGAAGATGCCGAGGTCGTGGAGCATGGCTGCTTCTTCGATAAACTGGGCATCGAGTTGCAATTCGGGATGATACGAAACAATCTGTAGCGCTTTTCGCGCTACAGATTGGCTATGTGTAATGAGGATATGCCGAAGCTCATTATCCTCAGGATAATACTTATCAATAATTGCTTGATAATTCATTTCTATTATATTTACTCAGCGTTGCGCTCGATGTAAGCAATAACATCGCCCTTGCGCACCTTGCTGCCCTGCTTGGCATTGATTTCTACGAGCTTGCCGCCCAATGCTGCCGGGATAGTTTCAAACTCGCCCCAAGGAGCCTGGATATAGCAGAAGGCATCACCTTCCTTATATTCCTTGCCGATGTATGGCTCTACAGCTGGCTGGCACTCGCCCTCGCCCTGGAATTCCCAGAAGAGCTGGCCGGCTACTGGTGCCACGATGGCATCTGCCTTGGCGTGCTTGAATTCTGCAAGCTGTGCAGGAGTAAGGGTTGTACCGAGCTTGGCATCCTTTGCCTTCTGAAGGTCGGCCAGGAAGTTCTTCTTTGCCTGTCCGCTCTTGTAGTTGCGATACTGCTCTGGGTGCATGGCGAGCTCGAAGAGTTCCTCGTCGTCCTGACCGTAATCCCAGCCGTTCTCGTCCATTTCCTTCTTGAAGTCGTCGAGGGCGTTGGTGAGCAATGTGTGTGCATCTACGTCGGTAAACTCGCGGCCCTGCTTCTTGGCGAGCTCTACGAGTTCTGGGTCAATAGTTCCAGGAATCTTACCGCTCTTGCCGAGAATCATACCCCACATAGAGTCGTCCATCATGACGAAGCGACCCTTGCCCTGCTCCATGGTGAGGAGGTTCATCAGTGAGATGTTCTTTACATACTGGCTGAATGGGGTTACCAATGGAGGATAACCTACGCGTGGCCATACATACTCTACCTCGTCGAAGAGCTTGATGAGCAGGTCGTCCATAGACAACTCTTCCTCACCCTTCTTCTTGCGGATGTTGTTGATGGTCTGACGCATACCGCCGAGGTCTGCCATCATAGAACCCATCATACCGCCTGGGAGACCGCAACCGAGCAACAATGAAGACATGATCTTGTTACCTGGGTTGATGAAGTAACCGAGCCACTCGTCGATGAACTCCTGAGTCATAGCACGAGCCTTCATATAAGCGCTCATATTGATTTCAGGCACCTCGAAGCCCTCGTTCTTCAGCATGCTGATAACTGAGATTACGTCTGGGTGAACCTTACCCCATGCCAGTGGCTCGATGGCTGTATCGATGATGTCGGCACCGTTGTTGCATACCTCGAGGATAGAAGCCATAGAGAGACCAGGACCTGAGTGACCGTGATACTGGATGATGATCTGTGGATACTTGTCCTTGATCATCTTGGTGAGCTTGCCGAGGAATGCTGGCTGGCCGATACCTGCCATATCCTTCAAGCAGATTTCCTCTGCACCGGCAGCGATGAGCTGGTCGGCGATGTTCATGTAATATTCCAGGGTATGAACAGGAGAGTTGGTGATACAGAGTGCACACTGTGGAGTCATGCCACCCTCCTTAGCCCACTTGATAGAAGGAATGATGTTGCGCACATCGTTCAGTCCGTCGAAGATACGTGTGATGTTGGTACCCTGCTTAGCCTTTACCTTATACATAAGGGCGCGCACGTCGTCAGGTACAGGATACATACGAAGAGCGTTCAATCCGCGGTCGAGCATGTGAGTCTTGATACCCACCTCGTTGAAAGGTTTGCAGAATGCGCGTACGGCATCGTTAGGGTTTTCACCTGCCAGGAGGTTAACCTGTTCGAAGGCACCGCCGTTAGTCTCTACACGGCTAAAGCATCCCATTTCGATGATAACTGGGGCAATTTTAGCCAACTGATCCTTGCGTGGCTGGAACTTACCAGAGCTCTGCCACATGTCTCGATAAACGAGACTGAACTGAATTTTCTTCTTCATTATTTTTGTTTTTTTTCTTTATATTCGATGTATGAATTAAATTCCAAGGTGCAAAATTAGACAAAAAAATCGAGAAATCGTCCTATTCGCCTCTTTTTTTATATTTATTATTAATTTACTTCAATATTTCCTTCTTCATCTTGCTGTTCAGCTTCTCGGCTGCAGCGTGGGCCTTGGCATTGGCCTTCATCGCATCGAGCGAGCGGTGGAAACCCTGGATGCGGCCCTCACGGTCTGAGAGAGCCAGACTGTCGCCCTTCATATATACAAAGGTGAAGGTATCGCGCTTCGTCTTTTCGTTGATCACCACGCCCTCCAACTCGCGGCGGCCCTGCACCAGAATCAGCTTACCATTATAGGCATGCCATTCCGTATAATGAGGCACATCAGGATATTCTACCGGGCTGTCGTCGTCCACATCTTTGTTTATCATCACCCTGCCCACGGCCATCGCCTCGCTCATGCGCTTCAGGGTGAAGCCATACTGGCGCGGCACCATATAGGTATCTACGATGCTGTCGGGCATGTTGGCAAGGATTCTCGCCTGCTGGCGCTTGCTCAGATGCGATACGTCGCGCAGCTTCGGCATCACCGGATAGGTCCAGGTGGCCTTCAGCTGGTCCAGATCTATCACCATGTCGGCGCGGTTCTTCTCATCCTTCTCCTCGCATGGCATCACGCAAACCCAGTCGCCCACCTCTATATCTCCGAACACCTGATGGTTGCGTGTGGCCTCCAGAATGTTGTATCTTACGGGGTCTCCTCCGCCGTTGGGCAGCAGCACCAGCGCGGTATCCGAGCAGCCCAGGCAGGCAAGTCCGTAGATAGCCCTGTCGCCCTTAGCCGGTTTCGAGAGGCTGATGGCGAGTTTCGAATTGTCCATACGTGGTGGTTTCTTTCCCCTGTGACATGCTGCGAGGGTTGTGGCGGCTAGCGCCAGTATGAGTATTGTCTTGACTTTCATCTTTCTATTCATTATTTCAGATGCAAAACTACAACTATTTTTTGGAAGCACCAAATATTGAATCGTAAAATAATTAAAAAAATAGGTGATATATTTTGTAGTGTCTCGATTTTGCATTACCTTTGCAACCGTTTTTTGGGATCAACATCCCCCTCGTCCTGCCACACACGCCGGATGATGAAAAGAAATAGGACCAACTCAAGAATTATATGCAACAAGAGAATATGACAGACAAGACAAATACACACGCTCTCCCGGCCTGGACCGAGGTTGAGTATACCGCATTATGCAAAAACCCGTACCTGTTAACCCCATTCTTCATCCCTAAGGAAGCGAAGTGCTTCACGTGCCGCGAAGATGGCACGAGGGAAGAAGAAAGAATGGTTTTCCTCGTTTTCAAATCTACTGCAGCCCCTGCTGATGCCGAATGGGAAGATGATCCTGTTCCGGGCGAGATGTGGGTGCGAGCGCTGGGCGATGACGATGAGGAGATTGAGCCTGCCAAGGTGATTTACCTGGGTCAGGACATCGAGGATTTCATCCGTGTAGCCGCTGAGGACGACCAGACCATCACCTTCGATTTATGGTGGCACCACGGCGAGGTGAAGGTGGAGAAGGCTGAGAAGACGGATGACGGATTCGTATGCCGCAAGGATGATTTCGGTGATGACGGACTGGCTGTTACCCTGATTCCAGAGGATGGGGGCAATCCGGTGGTTCTCCGTCTTCAGATTCCGTACATCGGTTTCTCGCTCTACGATGCCGAGGGCAACAAGGTTCATGGCGAGCTGAGCATTCCGCAGGATAAGGTAGATGACTACACCTACGAATTTGTGGGCGATGACAGCAACGACCGTTTCACCCTTCAGCTCGACAGCAACAGGCTGGTTTACATGTGTGTATTGCGCCATGAGGACCATCAACTGGTGGTTCGCAACCAGCGCGACCGTCTTTCGGTAGTGGGTCAGATTCCTACCGAGGGCAAGCTTTCTGAGTTGCTGATGAACACAAATTCTGCGTTCATCAAGAACAGGAATCACCGTTGGCGCATTCAGATTGAAGGCACCACGCTGTCTCACGAGGTTGAGTTGAATGTAGATGCGGCATCTCTGGTAGCTTTTGCTGAGGAGCAGATGCAGAAGGGCATGGAGATTGACGAGCTGGGGCAGCATCTGATGGCACTGGAGCAGAAGTATCATTTCCAGTGGTTCTGGCTGAGTGAGGACGACTGGAGTCATGACAATCCGATGTTCGACATGTTCATGAAGCAGCTTTGTGCCTTTTCGTATATCAGTCAGAATCCTGTTCAGGCAGATGCGTTGATGGCAAGGAACTACAAGCGTAAGATTCGCCGTTACAGCAGTATGCTGAAGGCTCACAAGCGTGGCGAGTTGAATCTTTTTGAGGAGAGTGATGAGGTGCGAGCCGAGTATCTCCGCATCTTCCAGGGTTTCCACCAGCCTTTCGTAGAGGCTTTTGAGAAGGAGGAAGAGGAATAATCTTTTAAGTTTTATCCCTCACATCCCTCACTTTTTCTCTTCTCAAAACGCTAATCACTTGATAACAAGCGAATTATCTATTTTAAAAAGCGTGATAGATGGATAAAATGTTTACAATATCCATCACGCTATCCATCACTAATAGTCTTCATCTATCACGTTTTTCAGCTTATCTTCTTGCAAAAAGCAAGAAGATCTTTGCAGAATATGGTTATGGGACCTGGCGAAAACGGACCACACGTTGTGCTGCGCTGGCTCACGGATATTACTGCATCGGGTTACGGATATTACTGCGTCGGGGTACAGATATTAGTGCGTCGGGATACAGATATTACTGCATCGGGGTACAGATATTACTGCGTCGGGGTACGGATATTACTGCGTCGGGTTACAGATATTACTGCGTCGGGGTACGGATATTACTGCGTCGGCTAGCGCAGACGTATCCGTAGGCTTATTGAGACGGCTGAATCAGCTAACTGAGACGGCTGAATTCGCTGACAGAACTACTTGAATCAGCTAACAGAACTACTTGAGTTAGCCAGACTGAACTACTTGAATAGCCAGACTGAACTACTTGAATAGCCAGACTGGGATAAAAACAAAGCGGGCGGACCTCTTTTCACGAAGAAGGCCGCCCTGTTTCCTAATTAAACTTTGTTTTGCATTAAAGAAATGCAATGCTTGAGCAAAAATATTTTTATTTCTCTATCAGTCCCTCTACATACTTGCAGAGGATACCGATGCCCTTGAGGTTTTCGCCACCCTGCGGAATGATGATGTCAGCATAGCGCTTGGTCGGTTCGATAAACTGCTCGTGCATCGGCTTCAGAACCTTCAGGTATCGGTCTACCACCATCGATACGGTGCGCCCCCTGTCGATGGTATCACGCTGAATGTTGCGTATCAGGCGCTCATCAGCATCGGTATCCACGAACACCTTCAGGTCCATCAGGTCTCTCAACTTCTTGTCCACCAGCGTCATGATGCCTTCGATGATCACAACCGGTTTGGGGTCAACGTGAATCGTTTCCGGTTCACGGTTGCATTTGATATAACTATAGGTGGGTTGCTCTATCGCCTTGCCAGCACGCAGATCAGCGAGCTGCTGGTGCAAAAGCTTCCAATCGAATGCCGACGGGTGGTCGAAGTTGATCTGATGACGTTCTTCCTCGGTCATCTGCGAGGTATCGTTATAATATGAATCGAGGGGCACCACAGCCACATAATGAGGCGGCAGCACTTCTACGAGTTTCTTCACCACAGTGGTTTTGCCGGAGCCTGTACCTCCCGCAATGCCAATAACGGTCACTTTATCTTTCATATTCTTTTTTCTTTCTATAAGATTTCATCAAACATCTTGCGGTAGAATTCAGCCTTCTTCTCCACTGCCATAGGATAGGCACGGGAACTGGAGGGCATGCGGTACAGACGGAGTCTGCGACCCTCGAACTGGAATTCTGCATAGCCTCCCATCTCAGGCTTTTCCCTGATGCCGAAGTGTTCTGAAAATACCTTCGTGGCAAGCTGGCCGGCTGTGAGCACCGCCCTGCAATGGGGCAGCTGACGGAGCATGCCGTCGAGATCAGCGGGCTGCACGATCTGCAGGTCCTTGTCGGATGCCGTATTCTTGGTGCGTATCACCTGCTGTGCGGTATCATAGATGGCGACGCCCTTCTCCCTGAGAAATTCCTTAATAGCATCGAGGCGGTAGGTCTTCTTCTCTACATCCACGAAATGGAACTTATCCTGAAAGTAGATAATCCCGAATATCCTCCACATATCATTCTGGAAGTTGGGATAATACCAGGGCATGCACCACCGCTTTTCTGCAGGCGGAAACGTGCCGAGCATCAGCAGCCGCGCATTCTCGGGCAGCCACGGCTCAAAAGGATGATTCTCAACCATTTTCTACTTTTTTTCCTTCACCAGGTACATCACTACCGGCAGGTGATCGCTGTAGCCGTTGAGCCATCTGCCACCCGCCTTGGTACGCAAAGGAGCACCCTTGTACTGACCCTCCTGCTGGATGAGGTAATCGCGGCGGAAGATGTGGTTCTTCCAGAATTTCAAAGAGCTGTAGTCCTTGTGCTTACTATCCTTGTTCAGGAGATTAGGCGTGATGACTATCTGGTCGAAGAGATTCCATGAACCGCTGTAGAACAGGGTTCCCTTGCCCTCCTTTGCCAGAATGTTGTACCATGGATTGTACATATCATCGGCACCCACCTCGCTGATTTCAGCCTTCGCCTTCAGCACCTTGTGCATGCTGGCGTTGGTAGGATCATCGTTCATATCACCCATCACGAACACTTTCATAGCCGGGTTCAGACGGAGCAAACTGTCTTTTACCACCTTAGTCTGGCGCGCTCCGCTCTCGCGATAGAACGAACCGGAGAAACGGCTTGGCCAGTGGCATACGATAACCGCCACATCCTCGCCCGCCAGCTCACCACGTACGGTGAGGAAACCACGGGTCTTGTAGGCTGAATCCTTGGCGAGTTCCTGTACGTAAGGCACCAATCGGGTGTTCTTCACCGTGAAGAGTGCCGGATTATAGAGCAGCGCACAATCGATGCCTCGCTTATCGGGACCCTCGATATGGCAGAACTGCATGTTTCGTGCCTTGAGAGGCGGCTGCGCGGTGAGATCTTTCAGCACGTTGGCATTCTCAACCTCAGCCAGACCGATGAAGGCACAGCCCACGTTAGGCAACACATCGGTACCCATGTCGGCAAGTGCACGCGACATATTCTTGAGTTTATTGGTATATTTCATACCATTCCATCCCTTAGCAGGGAGATACTCGTAATCATTCTTACCGGCATCATGACAGGTATCGAAGAGGTTCTCCTGATTATAGAAACCCACAGCATACACCTGATACTGCTTGTTACCGGAAGTCTGCGACTTCTTTTTCTGTGCCGTAGCGCCCAGTCCAATCATGAGGAGGGCAGCCAGCAAGAGCAAATGTTTTCTCATACTAATATTAATTATTCAAGTATACCTATATATTATATATGTTCACCTTAACGCGGTGAGGTAACAGGCAGCAAAGATACCTAAAAAACCGGAAATATCTCCATAAAAACGAATATATTTTCAGATTTCATACATTTTTAACATAAATAAATTCATTTTTCAAAAAACTTTTTGTTACTTTGCAGCATTAAACACATTGAATCGGAACAGAAGACACAAGACCAGGGACCATGGTAAGTCCCCTTATCGCCTAAACAAGACCTAGCGGGACATATATCATCACTGCTCAAAGAGACTGCTGTTGCCGGTTTATTAATACTTAATACATATAAACTATGCAGAAGAAAGTAAACTTAGCAATGTTAGCGCTCTTCTCGTGTTCATTGGCTATGGCTCAGAACGAAAAGACTGACCAGAACGTAGCACAGGGACTCGACGAGAATGCTTTCACCTTCTCCGAGGCACAGTTGGGCGAGGACGATGACATGTCATCCAATGTCACCATCCTCAATTCTACCAGCAACGTATACGCGAGCCAGGCAGGTTACCTGTTCTCGCCAGCACGTTTCCGCTACCGTGCCTTCAACCAGAAGTACAATGATGTCTATATCAACGGTACTTCCATGAACGATATGGAGACCGGACAGTTCCGTTTCTCCAACATCGGCGGTTTGAACCGATTCTCCAGAAACGTAGACTTCGCCCTGCCTTTCGAAGCCAACGGCTATTCGATGACCGGCATGGCAGGCTCCAACAACTATGATTTCCGTGCCGGAAGCATGCAGGAAGGACAGTATGCCAGCGTAGGTGTTGCCAACCGCAACTATACCCTGCGCGGACTCTACTCCTACTCCAGCGGATTCAACGAGAAGGGATGGGCCATCACAGCCGGTCTCACCTACCGCTGGGCTAACCGGGGATACGTAGAGGGAACCTTCTACAACGCCCTCTCCTATTTCTTCGGTGTACAGAAGAAGTGGATGAACGGCCACTCGCTGAGCTTCTCCACATGGGGTAACCCGACAGAAAGAAGCACCCAGGGAGCATCTACCGACGAGGCTTACTGGCTGGCAAACGACTACCAGTATAACCCATACTGGGGATACCAGAACGGACACAAAAGAAACTCACGCGTAGTGAACGACTTTGCCCCTTCTGCCATCGCTACATGGGACTGGGAAATCAACGACCAGATGAAGCTCACCACATCGGTGTTTGGAAAATACTCTATGTACAAGAGCACCAAGCTCAACTACAACAACGCAGAGAATCCACAGCCAGACTACTGGAAGAACATGCCATCAGCCAACTACTATGTATGGGGCGACTACAAGAACGGCAACAACATGTATACCTGGGAAAACTGGAACAACGCCGTAAACTACTGGCAGGCAAGCAAGCAGAACCGACAGATTAACTGGGACCGACTGTACTATGCCAACCAGCAGGCAGCCAAGAACGGACAGGATCTGCTCTACTATGTTCAGGCTAAGCACAACGACAACCTGACCCTGACCCTGTCATCCGTTCTGAACACCAAGCTGACCAAGAAATCGAACCTGGCTACGGGTATCATGCTCGGAAAGAGTACCAACCAGCACTATCAGACACTGGAAGACATGCTGGGCGGTGCCATCTTCCACAACATCAACACCTATGCCCTGGGCGATTATCCTAAGACCGACCCACGTGTGCAGTACGACCTGAACACAGCCGGTCCTAACAACACAGGCAAGCTGGTTTACGAGGGCGACAAGTTCGGTTACGACTATCGCATCGACGTGAACAAGGCAAACGCATGGAGCACCTATACAGCCGAATTCTACAACATGAAGGCGATGCTGAGCGGACGTATCGGATATACCGGAATGAACCGCCGCGGCTACATGCGCAACGGTATGGCACCGAACAACAGCCAGGGCAAGAGCGGCACAGCCAACTTCCTGGACGGTGGCGTAAAGGGAAGCCTGAACGTGGATATGGGCAGAGGTCATGCCTTCAGCATCGGAGCCGGATACGAGCTGCGTGCGCCGATGGCAAGCACAGCCTTCATCTCGCCTGAAATCAGCAACGACTTCGTGACTAACCTCAAGAACGAGCGCATCTTCAGCTCTGAATTCAGCTACCTGTATCGCAACGCATGGCTGAGTGCCAACGTGAGCGGTTACTACAGCCGACTGGAGAACGTTACGGAATGGCAGAACTTCTACAACGATGATGAGAATTCATTCACCTACGTGAGCATGACCGGACTGAAGAAGGAATACTATGGTGTAGAGGTGGGCGCTAAGATCAAGCTCACTTCATGGCTCGACCTGAAGACTCTGGGCGCTATGAGCGAGGCGAAGAACATCAACAATGTAAACGCCGTATACATGCTCTCAAAGAGTGCTGAGGTTTACCAGGACAAGGCTTACGTGATGAATATGCGCGAGAGTGGCACACCGCTCACAGTGGGAAGCATCGGTCTCGATGCCCACGTAAACGGATGGTTCGTCAACCTCAATGCCAACTACTACGACCGCATCTACCTCTCTTATTCTCCAAGCTACAGATATGAGAAGGTGCTGACCAACCGCCAGGCTGCCAACAAGGCATTCCCTGAAATCTTTGCTCCTACTACACTCGACGGTATGAGCTGGACAGAGGATGCTGTAGCCCAGGAGAAGGGTCACGGAGGATGGATGGTTGACCTGAGCATAGGCAAGAGCGTGAGACTGAAGAAGGGTTCTCTCAACTTCAACCTCATGATTACCAACCTGCTGAACAACCAGACCATCGTGACTGGCGGATATGAACAGAACTCACGTTCAAGCTATACACTGGATGCTAACGGCAACGTGAAGAATCCACGCCTCTACCAGTTCTCTAAGAATCCTAAGAAGTATTACACCTGGGGTACCAACGGCATGTTCCAGGTATCTTACAGATTCTAAAGAGCAGTTTCTCTTTAACATAAAGAACAGGGAGCAATCCCGTTTCTCTATAACAATAAAAAGAAAGAACAATGAAAAAGATAAAATTCATAGCATTGGCATTCCTGGCACTGACCCTGGGGTCGTGTATGGGCGACGGTTATGCTGACCCAGACCTGACCGAGAAGGTGCCTGCATCTCCATGGGGCAACAACAGCCTGAAGGAGAAGAATGTGATCAGCATAGCTGACCTGAAAAAACAGTTTGCTACGGTTATCAACAGCGACAATGGCTACAAGCAGATTGAGAAGGACATGATGATCAAGGCGGTAGTGACGGGCAATGATGTCAGTGGCAATATCTACAACCAGGTGAGCGTACAGGATGCATCCGGCGCTATCATCATTGCCATCAACGGAAGTGGTCTGTCGGGTTATCTTCCTGTTGGTCAGGAGATTCTCGTAAACCTGAAGGGTCTCTATATCGGAAGTTACAAGAAGTTGCCTCAGATTGGCGGTGTGAATACCAAGCTCTCAGATGGAAGTCTGGGTATGGGCAAGATAGAGCGTGCCATCTGGAACGAGCACTTCAAGATTCTGAACCCTGGCGAGGCTGATGCAAGCACGGTTGTGCCAGAGGAGTTTGACCTGACAAAGCTTACTGATGCAGCCTATATGGAGGCTAACGTGGGCAAGCTGATGACCCTGAAAAAGGTGAAGTTTGCTTCTGCTAACGGCACAAACGTATGGGCGCCAGATGATACCAATACGAGTCTGGAACTGATTGATGCAGAAACAGGCAAGAAGATCAGCAGCAGCAATCTGGTAGTGCGCAACTCGGGTTATTCTAAGTTTGCCAACGAGGTGATTCCACAGGGTGTATTCGATATCACCGGTATCTTTACCCGATTCGGCAACACCTGGCAGATTGTGCTTCGCAGCACGGATGATCTGAAGGCATCAGAAACAGGCGGTACATTGGAGAAGCCTTATACCGTGGCTCAGGCACTGGAGAAGATCAAAGCCGGTACAGCAGGCGATGCTAAGGTTTATGCTACCGGTATCATCGTAAAGGTGAAAGATGTAGATACAGGCACGTATGGTAACGGTACATTCGTTATCTCTGACGACGGTAAGGATACAGAAGGCAAGACTCTCGAGGTGTTCCGTTGCTACAACATCGATGGTGCAAAGTGGACAGAGGAAACCAAGGGTATCCTTGTACCAGGCAAGAAGGTGGTTGTATCAGGCACCCTGCTTGATTATAACGGCACCAAAGAGATTAAGGGTGGCAATCTCATCTCTATCAAGTAATTACTGATTATCAAAATAGTAACAATATTTAAAAAGACAATAATATGAAAAAGTATATATTTTCAGTTTTGATGGCGGCTATGGCTGCCTTCACATTCATTAGCTGTGAGGATGTGCCAGAACCTTACACATTGCCTACCAAGCCTGAAGCTCCAAGTGCTGGCGAGCCTAAGGGTACAGGTACTGCTGCAGACCCATTCAATGTGGCTGGTATCGTTAAGTATATCGAGGATGGCGGAAGTGCCGACCAGGAAGTTTACACCAAGGGTAAGGTGGTATCTGTTAAGGAAGGCAGCTATGATCCCAACTATGGCAGCTTGAAATATTACATCTCCGACGATGGCACAGCTGCCAATCAGTTTTATGTATTCAATGGCTACGCTGGTCCTAACCGCACCAAGTTCTCAGGCGAGGATGCTCTCAAGCCAGGCGATGAGGTGGTGATTTGCGGAAAGGCAAAAAACTTCAATGGCACCAAAGAGTATGACACGGGCAACTATGTTGTAACACTCAACGGTAAGCCAATGGGCGGTTCAACTCCAGATACTCCGGGAGACGGCTACATCAACGAAACCTTCAGCAAGAGCTTCGGTTCTTTCACAGCCAAGACCATCAAGGGTACAGCATGGGTCATCGACTCTTATGGCTATGCAAAGGCTACAGGTTACGATTTTACCTCTAAGACAACAACTCCTTCAGAAAGCTACATTGTATCTAAGGCTATCGACCTCTCTGCATCTAAAGGCGCGACATTGGAATTCTCTTACATACTCCGTTATGTTACCAAAGATGGTGCAGCCGTTGAGGGAGTAAAGAATCAGGTTCTCATCACAGACAATTACACTGGTGACCCAGCAACAACCAAGTGGACTGACATTACTGGCACAATGAAGGAAGGTGTGGATTGGAAAACCTGGGAAACCTACAAGCACGATCTCTCAGCCTTCAAGGGCAAGAAGAATGTTGTTATCGCTCTCCACTATGCCTGCGCAGCTTCATCTGGAACATGGGAAGTAAAGAATCTCTCAGTGAAAGAGGCTACAGGAGGAACTCCAGACACTCCATCAAAGCCTGATACTCCTGCTACAAAAGACGGCATTACCATCAACGGCCTGACCGTAACGTTGGCTAATAGCAGTGTAACAGCCGGCGAAAGCCTTAAGATTGATGACGTCAGCGCATTGAAACCTGATGCTACTCTTACAGAGATCAAATTGTCTGACGGCACAGTTATCGCATTTGACAAGAACAGTGGTACAAACAATCCTGCTTACAACGCAAAGTTTAAAGAGTTGCGTATCTATGCAAACAACAAGATGACTTTCACAGCCAGCAAGCCTATCGCAAAGATCATCTTTACTTGCACATACGATACAAACAAGAACTGGAATGCTGTAGGTAACAAAACTGCTACAGTAGTATTCGCAGGAAATACAGCAACCTATACAAATACCTTCGATGGTACAGGCGGTGGCGTTCAGCTCCGTATTGCCAAGATGGAAATCGTATACGCAAAGTAATTCCCCTAGTAGATATTATGTATTAGAAAAAATACTGATCCCCATCGTCCTCTACCCAAACAGAGGCGATGGGGATTTCTTTTCATCCATTAAAGACACAGATGTCAGGAGGGAACGCGAACCTACGTATTATGCTCTTTTCCAAAATATTTCTTAAAAAGAAGAGGAAAAATTTGGTGGTTTCAGGAAAAAAGCGTAACTTTGCAGCCTGAAATTGATAACAGGCTATAATGGGCATGCCCCGATAAGGGACACGAAATGATGCAGCAAGCATCCCCATGACGTCTAATTTTAATAACCCAATAAAAATAAAAAAGAAAAATGAAAAAAGGTATTCATCCAGAGAATTATCGTCCTGTAGTATTCAAGGATATGTCTAACGGCGATATGTTCCTCTCTCAGTCTACATGCAAGACTAACGACACTGTTGAATTCGAAGGCGAGACTTATCCAGTTGTTAAGATTGAAATCTCTAGCACATCTCACCCATTCTACACAGGTAAGAGCAAGCTCGTTGATACAGCGGGTCGCGTAGACCGCTTCATGAACCGTTACGGCAAATTGAAGAAGTAATAATATACCTTTTTTATAAGGATATATTTATTATCGCAAAGATACTGAGTGCATTCCAGCGTAGTTGCATATACGTAGGAATGCACTTTTTTTCGCTATTCTATCCTCATGCAATCGATTTCTACATACATTATTATATAGAAAGTACTTAATCTTTAACTTCAAAACATTATCGAGAATTTTATGAAGCATACTAAGTTTTTTATCTTCGCGCTCGTTGCTGCGATGACGTTCTCCGCCTGCGGCACTGACGATACCCTGCAGTTCTATTATCCTGAAAATGGTGGTACAACCGGTGGCGGTAATACAGGTGGTGGAAGCACAGGTGGCACTACCGGTGGTAAATCAACCGATAAGAACAATACAAATAAGAATGTGGCTACTGCCAACATGCCACAAGTGGTAAGAAACGCTATCGGCGGTCTAGAGTTCCCAAAGCTCAAGAACAATGGTACCAGCTATGCCATCGTTCACATGGATAATACAACAGGTATGTTGAACTATTCTACAGAATGGGATGACAACATGAAGAGCCAGAGATGGAGCTGCTACACTTTCCATACAGGAAACAATAAAAACAATGTTGGTAGACCTGATGATGATTATCCATCTGATACAGATTTAAAGTCTCTATATGGAGTGGTAGACTTCACTTATGATCCATATAAAGGCAATGGAAGATATGATCATGGACACATCTGCCCATCAGGCGACAGAAGATTAAACAGTACCCAGGAAAGACAGACAGACTTTCTGACCAACATGCAACCACAATATGCCAAATTCAACCAGAACGGAACATGGATACAAATGGAGAACGCCTTGAGGAAAAAAGCCAATGCTATAATAAATGACAAGGATACTCTATTTGTTGTAAAAGGCGGTACTATAGACAGTCCTGAAAACATTATTGAATATATCAACGGAAGACAAACGGTCTATACTGCAACAACAGGTTACATCCCAGTACCAAAGTATTTCTTTGTAGCAATATTGGAAAAAACGTTTGATACGAAAAGTAACAAGCACAAATACAGCGCTTTCGGCTACTGGTTCCCTCACGAGAACAAGGCATTTGAAAAGGGCGATAAGCTCGGCAACTATGTCGTAAACATCAAGACGCTGGAAGACAAAACCGGCATCGACTTCTTCTGTAATCTCCCTGATGAAATCGAGAAGGAAGTGGAAAACGTAGATGCAGAAATCATCAAGAATCTGGGGCTTTAAATAAATCAGGCTATATACAAACAAAAGAATCCGCTCTTTCAAATCAATGAGAGAGCGGATTTCTTGGTTTATATCATCATCTTCTTGGCAACTTCTTGATTGCATGTGGCATGAATGCCCTGCCGGTAGCCTTACCGAAGCTAGAAGCTACGGAATCGGTTGCAGCAGAACGGGTCTTCTTACGGGCTCCACTCGGATCGTAGCGTACTAAATCAATTTGCATCACATCACCCTTAGCCTTACCTGTTCCTATCATAAAACCATAGAACACATCCTGACCCTTTTCATCACCCAGATAGAAACCATACTGCTTAGCACCTGCATCCATCACATAGGTAGCACCAGAATCATTATAACGGATATAAATATCACCATTCTTATCGATGTACCAGGTAAACTTCAGAGTCTGGGATTCATTGCTTCCATCATCGGCATAATCCACTTCTACACCATTACCACTGAGCGAGTTAACCTTATCACCCGCCTGATAGAACGTCATCTCGGCATTGAAACTGTAGTTATTGCGAGACTGGCCGTCCTCAGCAAGTTCAGAGAGCATCACAGAGCCTCTCCAGTCGCCTGTAAGAGTCTGAGCCTCCGACAGCAGGTAATCATTCTGAGAGCCGTTAGAACCGTTGTTCCAGTCGCCCTGATTCCATCCCCAGCCACCCTGATTATAGTCATCATACCAGTAATAATCATCATGCCAATAATCATCATCACATGAGGTAAATGAGAAAGATGCTGCAGCTATCGCCATCCACATCCATATCCGATTATATTTTTTCATATCAATTTATCAGTTAAGTTATTTATATTCTTATATCTTCTAATTATTGAGTTCTCGAAGAACAGCATTCTTTCTTGAACTCGATGCAAAGGTAGTGGATTTTTCGTCTGCATCAAAGGGGAAAAGGATACAAACTGAGGGGGAAATCCCTATTCTTTCAAAAACAACCGCCTTTTTTGATGATATTTCTTTCTCTGTATCAAAGATTTAACACCTTCTTAACACATTGTATCGATATTTTTCGTATCTTTGCATCATAAATAAGTAATTATTCAAAGAACATGCTTTTAGCACAAAGCAAATTCTAAGAATGCGCTCACAAAATGAGTTTCAACAGTTTATTAATTATACGTTAAACCTTTAAAATTATTAAGTTATGAACAAATTTTTACGCTATTCATTATCATTGGTTCTGGCGTTCGTAGCTAGCGTTACGTTTGCACAGGAAGTAACTTTTGACTTTGACAATGATTACAAAACACTCTTCCCAGAACTGACAGGTACATCTTCTTCAGATTCTAAAGATGGAGATATCACCAAAGCCATGACATGTACAACAAATGGCATTTCTGTAACAGTTTCTGAAAAAACTTCTGGTTCGAATGAAAACCGAATCTGGAATAGGTCACCACGTCTCAGAATGTACAGTGGAACGCTTACGATTCAAGCACCTGCTGACAAGAAGATTGCTTCTATCGACATTATTAATGGAAAATGGAATGATAATAACAAAGCTGACGTAGGTACTAACAATAATGGTTCTTGGACAGGTGATGCAAACAAAGTTGTATATACAATTGCTGGCACCACCCAAATCAAGTCTATCAAAGTTACGCTTGCTGGTACCAAGATAGAGTACACCGATGCAGCAAGTGTAAAGGAACTCTTGGCTAACAATAAAGAAGCTAAGGATTACATCAATCTCAAACTCACAAACGCAAAGGTATTATACGTAAACAGCTACAAGGGAACCGTAAATACTTACGTACGTGAAGGTGACACTGCTATCGAAATGAGAACTTTAGGAATCGATATGCCTGTAAACAGCATCATTAGCGGTACTGTTAAGGTAAATTTGGCTTATGACGCAGGAATTCCTTATCTGTCAGCAAGCAAGGAAACAAACGACGAAAATCTCAAAATCACAGAGAGCAACGAAGCTGCTGAACCTGTTATTGCAACTGTAAAGGACATCCTTGATGGCAAATACACCAACGACCTTATCAAGATTAAGGAGTTCACATTCAGCAAAGAAGAGTATACTACAGGTAAATTCAACAACTATGCTAATGATGGTGAAAACAAGATTATGATTTACGATAAGTTTAGCGGTATTGGTGGTGTTTCAAAATTAACAGAAGGAGAAAAATATACCTTAACCGGTATTTTCGGTGTAATATTCAAAAATATCCCTGAAGTTCTCCCTATCAAGGCTGTAGAAAAGTTTGAACCTACCAGCATCACTAACATTACAACAGATGAAGCTGCAAAGAACGCTCCTGTTTACAACCTCGCAGGCCAGAAGGTAACCAAGGCTTACAAGGGTGTAGTCATCAAGAACGGAAAGAAGATGATTCAGAAGTAATCAAATTCAAAACAACATATCCCTACTACTCCCCCGATATTCATTTATCGGGGGAGTTTTTTGTTAGGCATAACATAAAAAAGAACCACCAGCAAATCAACCAAATATTACCCCTATAACATGAAAAGTGGAATAATTTAATGCAATAACATAAAAAAATACACCTAAAACTACGATATCTCATTTATTTTCACTACCTTTGTTGCGATTAATAAACGTATACGAATAAAAAATGATGAAAAGAAAATTATATATCACCCTATTAGGACTGCTCTCTACCATCATGACAGCAGCTGTACCCTACTGCGATGTGAGAAAATTCTCTATCACAGACGGACTCGCTGCCAATACCATCTCAGACCTCAAACAAGGTAAAGACAATCTCATGTGGTTCAGTACATGGAACGGACTGTCGTTCTATGACGGCTACAAGTTTCATACTTTCAGAGACAACCCCGATGATATTGACATTCTGCCAACCAACCGTATACTGAAAATAGAACCATCCTATACCAACAACGTGTGGTGTATCACATACGACCACCAGCTCTACGTATACGATACCCATTTATGTCAGTTTAGACCATTGGGAAAAAGAATAAACGAAATGTTCAATATAGACATGCGCGTGAACCAAGTATATTCATTGAAAAACGGGACTACATGGATTACAGCTGAAAATGGAATAACTGTTAGAACAACAGGAGATTCTTATGACAAGCTTAACATAGAACTCATCAAAGTAGGAGAAAAGGGACTCAGAAGCAAAAATGTATGGTACATCCATCAGGATACACATGGAAGAGAATGGGTGTTTACCGACAAAGGCGCATGCATATATCATTCGAAATTTCCAAGCAAGCTGCCTTTCAAATGGATCAGATGGGTGGGAGAAGACGTATTTCTGGCAACAGAAGACGGCAAACTGGCAAAATATGACCTGCAGAACCGACTCACCATGATACCGATGCCGGAAGGAGTAACCCGTATCAACGAACTGAAGAATACAGGTTACCAGCTTCTGATGGCAACCAACCTGGGTATAGTAATCTACAACCCGCGCACCTTTAAGTTTGATATCATTAACGTACAGAGCCCGAGTCAGCCTCTGTCAGAAGTAAAGAAGATTTATACCGATGATTTCGGTATGGTATGGGCATTTACAGACGGTATAGGAGTAACCCTCGTCAACACGAAGACCGGACAGAAGCAGTGGCTCTTTGCCGACCAAGACGACCCGATGGACCGCACAACCTGCGAAAGCAATTTCATAACACAAGACGAAAACAAGACCCTCTGGGTAATACCAAGGGGAGGAACCTTCAGTTATTTTGACCGCAAGGCAGGAAAACTGGTGCCTTATCTGCTGAGAAGCAATTCATCGTGCAACTATCGCATACCGAAGATTACGAAATATGAACTCTCTGACCAGGGAATACTCTGGGTAACAGGCTCTCACGACCTGACACAGATTATCTTCAAAAACCATCCTTACATCATCAACAAGCTGGATGTGGGCGAAGACGAAGTGCATTCGGTAAATGCATCACCAGACGGACATATCTGGGCTGGTTATTACAATGGTATAATCCAGGTGCTCAACGCATCCTACCAAAGTATCGGCTACCTGTCGCCAAGCGGACAGATTGTGCCACAGCAGGTAAACTTCGCCGAGAAGGGCATCATGTCTATCCACTTTGATATCAAGGGAAGAGCATGGATAGGAACCAACGGAAATGGTGTCTATCTGATAGATAAAATGCAGGTAAGACACTTTGTTTATGATGCCAACAACCCGTCATCGCTGCCGTTTGACAAGATACAAGACATTGTAGCCGACCGCACCGGACGCATCTGGATAGGTACCTATGGTGGCGGTATTGCCCTGGTAAAAGAGGCGGCAGACGGCAGTATCAGCTTCATCAGTAAACGGAACGGACTGCCTTGGGAGAAGCAGAACTACAATTGCATACGTCGCATCTGCTGCACCACTACGGGAACCATTCTCGTAGGAACTACAGATGGTCTCATCACTTTCAGTGATGCCTTTACAAACGCAAGAAAAATCAATTACCACAAGACCTACTACATACCGAACGATACAACAAGTCTGGCTGCAAACGATATAAACAATATCATAGAGCACACCAGCGGCAAGATGTATATCTCGCAACAGGGCGGTTTTATGGAAGAGATTGTGAGCAAATCGCTCCTGCAAGACAACCTGAAAATGCAATACTTCCGTGCCATCGATGTTAACGAAGGCATCGTACAGGGCATGGTAGAAGACAACCAGGGAAGAATCTGGGTAATCAGAGAATCGAGTATCGACTGCGTAAACCCGAAAACGGGCCAGTGCAACGTGTTCGGACCTAACGATTTCGACTTCAACATGTCGTTCTCGCAAAGCCGTCCTTACCACGATCCGGCAAGCAACAACATCTCGGTAGGTACCCCGATGGGACTGATCACCTTTAATCCGGCTACGCTGAAGAAGAGCAACTACCAGCCTAAAGTCATCTTCTGTTCCCTCCACTATAGCGGAGAGAAAGAGTCGGAACCTATTCTGCACAAGGATAAAGTGGTGATACCTGCCAACAAGCGAAATCTGACCATCACCTTCGCATCTCTCGACTATCAGCGTAAGTATCAGACCAGATACCTCTATCGCATAGATGGTTATACAGCTCCAGGCGAGTGGATATCGAACGGAAGCAGCAATGTCATCGGCTTCAACCGTATCAATCATGGAGATTACGTACTCAAGGTGAAAGCCACCAACTCTCACGGTGTATGGAGCAAGTATGTGGCAGAACTGCCTATCGAAGTGCGCCCTACCTTCTGGGAAAGCATCTGGGGCAAATTTCTGATGCTGATTCTGTTCTTCGGTATCGTAGGCGCAATCTTCTATACCTACAACCAGCGCCAGCGCGAGAACGTAACCCACGAGATGAGCGTGATGAAGAACGAGTTCTACAACGATGCTGCCAACCGTCTGAGAACCCCTCTAACACTCATCGGAGCCCCGGTAAAAACCGTTTTGGATACCGAACCGGGTATCACCCGAAAGGGCAAGGAACTGCTGAAAATGGTGGCAGACAATGCCAACGAGATGCTGGTAATGCTGGACAAGGTTCAGAGATATGGCAACAAGACAGACTTCCGTACGAACAGCGGTCTGAGCGAGGAAGATTATGACCTGTCAGAAGGGGAGAAAGAGAACGGACAGATTGACGACCGCAATGCATCCGACTATCTGGAAGAAGTAAATAAACAGAAAGAAGAAAAGGATGAAGAGGCTGAACGACCGGAAGAAATGGGCAAGGAACAGAAAGAAGCAAAGGTAGAAACGGAACTGAAAAACCAGACTGTACTGGTAGTTGAAGACAATGCCGACCTGCGCAAGTTCCTCTACAGTATCCTCTCGCCTACCTATAACGTGCTGCTCGCAGAGAACGGAAAGGCTGGCTTGGTGATGGCGCGCAAGGAGACGCCCGACTTTATCCTTACAGACATTACCATGCCTGTGATGGATGGTTTGTCGATGATTCACGAGATCAAGCAGGATACCACCCTCAGCAACATCCCAGTGATGATTCTCTCGGCCAAGGCAAGCGTAGAAAATCAGCAGCGAGGCTTTGATGAAGGTGTTGATTCCTATATCACCAAGCCATTCTCTACCCCTTATCTGCTCGGCCGAATAGAGGCTATCCTCACCCAGCGCCGCAACATTCAGTTGGATGTCATCAGAAAACTGAAGGAAACTGGCGATAAAGATGCCATAGCAGCCCTGCGAATACTGCCTGCAGCAGCTCCTCTGCCTGCTCTTAACCAGGCTGAAACTAGTGCCGAGAACAAAGCGGTAGACCCCAACAGCGAGCTGGCATTTATGGCGGCACAGATTCAAGACAGAACCATGATGCGTGTCTTCAGGTTTGTTGTTGCCAATTCAGGCAATCCGGAACTCAAGATAGATGATATCTCGAACGAAATCGGTATGAGCCGAAGCGTACTATATAATAAGGTGAAAGCAACAACCGGAATGACACCGGTTGACTTCGTTCGCCATATACGTATCAAGAAGGCATGCGAGATGTTGCGCAATACAGACGATACACTGACCAGTATCGCCTTCGCAGTAGGTTTCACCGACCCTAAGTATTTCTCGAAGGTATTCAAGAAAGAAACGGGTATCGTGCCTACTGAATACAGAAACAGAACGCAGGGATAGCCCGCATCATTACAGATGAAAGCAGTCATCATTACTGATGGCTGCTTTTATCTGTATTGACAAAAAAGGAATACATATTACAGGACCTATCTTCAGTTGTTGCCGAGCACAGCCTTCTTCGTTATCGTACACAGCAAAACGTTCAAGCAAGGAAAAAAGCAGAATAGTCATAAAATTGAGCCGTTTTGCTTTGTTTTTTGACCGAATATTGCAAAAAAGTATAAAAATGGGGGGGGTATTTGATTAATTTTCCCTTTTTACTAAAAAAAAACTGAGAAAAAGTTTGGCGTTACAAGAAAATGTAGTATCTTTGCAACAAGTTCTTAGAAAAGTTAAATGATAGATTAATCGTAAACCTTTTTTTCTTTGTTTTTTTGAGGAAAAAGAGGTAAAGAAAAAGGAATGCAGGGTTTGTGAAAATCCTGCATTTTTTATTTTTATGCTGTTTCATACTGATATTGTGTAGTTATATCGTCTACACATTTTATTCTTCTATATTCTATATCTAACCGATATCTATATACTCAGCTATATGGTATCTGTTTACCCAGATATACACTATCTATCTACATTATATATATTACGCTTATTCCTTCATCTATGATTTTGTTCGATTTTTAGAATTTTTAAAAAAACTCTTGAAGTATTCTAAGAGAAAAGTAGTATCTTTGCACTCTAGATCATATAAGTTGAGATCGGAAATATAGATAACACATACATAAAGATAAAAAAAATGAGAACTGTTTACGAATTTTCTGTTAAAGACAGAAAGGGAAAGGATGTTTCCCTCAAGGAGTATGCCAACGAAGTGCTGCTCATCGTTAACACCGCTACAAAGTGTGGTTTCACCCCTCAGTATGAGGAACTGGAGAAACTTTATGAGACCTATCATTCTCAAGGTTTCGAAATACTTGATTTTCCTTGCAACCAGTTTGGTCAGCAAGCCCCTGGTACAGATGAAAGCATTCATCAGTTCTGCAAGCTTACATACGGCACAGAGTTCCAGCGCTACAAGAAGATCAAGGTAAACGGAGACGATGCTGCCCCTCTCTTCAAATTTCTGAAAGAATGTAAGGGCTTTGCTGGTTGGGACGAGAGCCACCCTCTCTACCCTGTTCTCGACAAGATGTTGAGCGAGGCTGATCCTAACTACAAGGAGAGTGCCGACATCAAGTGGAACTTCACCAAGTTCCTCGTTAACAAGAAGGGTCAGGTTGTAGCCCGCTTCGAGCCTACCACAAGCTTCGATGTCATCGCTAAGGCTATCGAAGAGTGGTTGAACTCCTAATGAAAGATAGAAGTCTCGAACTGAGAATAGAATTTCTAAAATAAAAAAGAGAATAGAATCTCTAAATAAGAAGCCAGGTTGCTTTTCGCAGCCTGGCTTCTTTTATAATGTGAAATTGTTATTTCAATATATCTCAAAGAATAATTGTCAACTGTTTGTAATATACTGTTAACTATAATTTAGTCAACCTTTGGCACATCCTTGAGGAAGTGCTGGATTTCTTCATCACTCACAGAATAATCGCGCAAATCGCCATTGATAAAGCTATCGTAAGACGGCATATCGATAAGACCATGACCTGAGAGACAGAACAGGATAACCTTCTTCTTGCCCTCTTCCTTAGCCTTCAGAGCCTCACGTATAGTGGCTGCAATCGCATGACAGCTCTCTGGAGCAGGAATGATACCCTCGGTCTGAGCGAAGAGCATACCTGACTTGAATGACTCTAGCTGAGGGATATCTACACCATGCAGATAACCATCCTTCAGAAGTTGGGAGATAATCATACCAGCACCATGATAACGGAGACCACCTGCATGAATGTTGGCAGGCTTGAAATCATGACCTAGAGTAAACATTGGCAGCAATGGAGTGTAACCTGCCTCATCACCGAAATCATACTCGAACTTACCGCGAGTCAGCTTAGGACAGCTCTCCGGCTCTGCAGCTATAAACTCAGTATGGCGCTCGCCTGTGAAGTTGTGACGGAGGAATGGGAAGGCAATACCACCAAAGTTACTACCACCACCGAAACAAGCAATCACCTGATCAGGATACTCACCTGCCATCGCCATCTGCTTCTCTGCCTCTAGACCGATGACGGTCTGGTGAAGTGCCACATGATTGAGCACAGAACCCAGCGTATACTTACAGCCCGGTGTGGTTGTAGCCAGCTCAACAGCCTCACTGATGGCAGTACCGAGCGAACCAGGATGATGAGGATCACGTGTGATAATGTTCTTACCTGCGCGTGTACTCATGGAAGGAGAACCCTCTACAGTGGCTCCAAACGTACGCATGATACTGGAACGGTATGGTTTCTGCTGCATGGTAATCTTTACCTGATAAACTGCTGCCTCCAGGCCGTAGAGTTTTGCTGCATAAGAGAGGGCTGCACCCCACTGGCCTGCACCAGTCTCTGTAGTGACATTGGTATCACCCTCCTGCTTACAGTAGTAGCACTGAGGAATGGCTGAATTGATTTTATGAGAGCCTAACGGATTGATACTCTCATTCTTGAAATAAATATGCGCCGGAGTACCGAGTGCCTCCTCAAGGGCGTAAGCACGTACAAGAGGGGTTGAACGGTAGAAGGTGTACTTCTCCAGCACATCTTCCGGAATATCAATCCAAGCGTGCTCTGTATCAAGTTCCTGCTTTGAGCACTCCTTATTAAATACGTGTGACAAATCATCAGCATTCATTGGCTGGTGTGTCTGAGGGTTCAACGGTGGCAATGGCTTGTTAGGCATATCTGCCTGAATGTTGTACCACAGAGTAGGAAGTTCCTGCTCGCTTAAGATGTACTTTTTCTGTCTCATGTTTATATATATATGTTTAAAATTGTTGTATGCCTGAACAAAGGTACAAATAAAAAATGAAATAAAAAACTTTTTATCTGATTTTCCACTATTTTTTATATTTTTGTCCAACCAATCAGTTAATTCTACAGGTATTATTCGTTACGAACGTATGCATTCAGTGTGGTTTCTAAGATTTCAACCAAATATTACACCTAAAATATCAAATATTACCCCACTATTATAACAGGAAATAGTATCTTTGCATCAGAAAAATTCAACATGCGTTGTGAAACGCTTATCATCATCTTTTACTTATACAAAAAAATAAAACATTGGAGCTCAATAGGGGTATTGAGATTCCAATGTTTTTTTATGTATTAAACTGAATCAAATATTAACGCATGTGGTCTTATTTATTTTCTTTCAGTTTAAATCAGTCATCTGTTTCATTACCTAAATCTATCTGCGATATCTGATTCAACAGATTTACAGCCTGCCCTACTGTCTTCACATCATTGATGCGAAGCATTCGCTTGTTGAATTTTTCCTTCAGAACACAATCTTGAATATGACTGGTAACGTAAGCGAGTATGCGGTTAAACATCTGACTTCTGTAGAACGGACTGTTTACATTGCTCACAAACTGCATCTGCATATAGCCCTGCTTGAGAATAATCTTCTCGCAACCTAGCTTCTTGCCTACCCTACGCAGACCTACCACATGCATCAGTTCGTCTGCTTCGTGAGGCACAGGACCAAAACGGTCTATCATACGCTTGCGGTAAGCCTCTACTTCCTCATCACTCTCCAGACGGTCCAGTTCACGATAAAGGAGCATGCGCTCGCTGTCGCCCGGCACATAAGTCTGAGGAAAATACATCTCCAGATCGCTCTCTATGCCACAATCGTCAACGAAATCATCACCCGTAAGCTGGGCACCTTCATCCATCTTCTCCTGATAAAGATCACAGAACTCCTCGTTTTTCAACTCTGTGACAGCCTGAGAGAGAATCTTCTGGTAGGTTTCATAACCCAGATCTTCCATAAAACCGCTCTGCTCAGAGCCCAGCAGATTACCCGCACCGCGGATATCCAGGTCCTGCATGGCAAGATTGAAGCCGCTACCCAGTTCGCTGAACGTCTCCAGCGCCTCCAGACGGCGACGCGCCTCAGGAGTAAGTACACTCTTAGGTGGCGCCATCAGATAGCAGAAAGCCTTCTTGTTGCTTCTTCCTACGCGTCCACGCATCTGATGCAGGTCACTCAATCCGAAGTGATGAGCATCGCTCACGATAATCGTATTGGCATTGGAAATGTCGATACCGTTCTCTACAATAGTGGTAGAAAGCAGTACATCATAATCGTAATTGATAAAGCCCATGATGATTTTCTCCAAATCCTCTGGCTTCATCTGTCCGTGACCGATTGCTACCCTACAGTCTGGGATATGCTTCTCGATGAGCATCTTGAGCTCCGGAAGCTTGGATATTCTGTCGCATACGAAATAAACCTGTCCGTTTCGGCTCATCTCGAAATTGATGGCATCGCAGATAACTTCACGACTAAACGTTACCAGTTCGGTATGAATCGGATAACGGTTAGGTGGCGGAGTGCGCATGATACTCATATCCCGGGCGCCCATCAGAGAGAACTGGAGGGTTCGCGGAATCGGAGTGGCACTCATCGTGAGTGTATCGACATTTACCTTGAGCTGACGGAGTTTCTCTTTGGTAGACACACCGAACTTCTGCTCTTCATCGATGATGAGCAGTCCCAGGTCATGCCATTTCACGGTCTTTGATATCAGCTTATGCGTACCTATGAGGATATCAATCTTACCCTCTTTCAGGGCGTCAAGCACCTCTCTGGTTTCCTTCGTAGTACGGGCTCTACTGAGATAGTCTACCCTTACAGGCATGCCTTCCAGACGCTTTTTGAAAGTCTGATAGTGCTGGAAAGCCAGAACGGTAGTAGGCACCAGCACCGCAACCTGCTTGCTGTCGCACGCTGCCTTGAAGGCTGCACGGATGGCAACCTCAGTCTTGCCGAAGCCCACATCGCCACAAACCAGACGGTCCATCGGTCTGCCGCTCTCCATATCCTTCTTCACCTCCTGAGTAGCCTTATTCTGGTCTGGCGTATCTTCATACAGGAAGGAAGCCTCCAGCGTATGCTGCAGATAATTGTCGGCACTGAAGGCGAATCCCTTCTCCCGTCGGCGCTGGGCATAGAGTTTGATCAGGTCGCGCGCAATGTCCTTGATTCGCTTCTTAGCTTTGTCCTTGAGTTTGTCCCAGGCACCTGTACCCAGTGTAGACAGGCGAGGCGGAGTACCGGTATCGCTGCGGCGATATTTGCTGATTTTATAAAGCGAGTGGATAGAAACATCCACCTTGTCATTGTTCGTATAGACGATGCGGATCATTTCCTGATAGCTGTTGCCCGTAGGAACCCTAACCAGACCGCCGAACTTGCCGATACCGAAGTCTACATGCACGATAAAATCTCCCACTTCCATCTCCTGCAGTTCCTTCATGGTGAGTGCCATCTTGCCGGCTCTCGCTTTATCTGAGCGCAGGTTATATTTATGAAAACGGTCAAAAATCTGATGATCGGTAAAGAAACAGCACTTCTTGTCATGGTCAGTAAAGCCTTCATGAAGCGTCTTGTCTACCGGTGTAAAACGGATGGCGTAGCGCTTCAGCTCTTCGCTTTCAAAGATATCCTTCAGGCGCTGTTGCTGCTTCTGGCTATCTGCCAATATATATAAGGTGTAACCCTGGAGCAGGAAATCCTCCAGAGTCTGACAAAGCAAATTGAAATTCTTATGGAAAAGAGGCTGTGGAGCGATATTAAAAGGTATCACAGCCGAACTCTCTGACGGAGCAACCTTGCCGAACTCGATACGGAGATGAGCCGCTACTGCCTTCTTGAAATCGAGCGGAGAAACGAGGTTGAACTCGGTCTTCATGTCACGCCTGATGCGCTCAGCCTCTACCTCAGTAGCTCCCTCCAGCTGCTCGGTAAGGCTCTGCGATGAGAAGCCTTCGGTATAGATCTGAGCGATGCGGTCGCAAACGAAAGAAAGGTCTTTCGCAACGACTGGCGTACTTTCGGAGAGGAAATTGAGGAAACACTGCTTGTTGCTCTCGATATGGGCGAGTTCGGGCACGATTTCTATCTCTGTGCGCTTCGCCTGCGAGAGCTGGGTCTCAACATCAAAGGTACGGATGGTGTCAATCTCATCGCCGAAGAAGTCGATACGGAACGGATATTCGCAGCTGTAGGAATAGACATCGAGGATGCTTCCACGCACGGCAAACTGGCCCGGTTCATAAACATAATCGGTTTCTTTGAGTTCGAAATCGCGCAAGGTATGAACCACATCGGTCTGAGCAATCTGCTGACCTACAGTCAGTTTCAGAATCCGTTCATCCAGATTCTGCTTAGCCACAACGAGTTCTGCCAGTGCATCGGGATAAGTGACTACCAGGAAATGTCCTCCCGAAGAGAGGCGCGCCAGCACCTCTGTACGTAGGATTTCGTTCGCTGCATCACGCTGCCCGTATTTCACGGCACGCCGATAGCTGGAAGGAAAGAAGAAGACCTTCTCCTGCCCCATCATCTGAGTGAAATCGTGATAAAAATAGCCTGCTTCATCAGCATCATCCAGTACGAAGAGTACCGAACGCCTCATCTTCCCCTGCAGAGAAGCAAAGAACATCGGAGCCGAAGAGCACAGCAAACCCTGGAGAAAAATGGAATGAACCGACTTCTTCCCCATCAAATCAAAGAGGGCATCCGCCTGTGGCGAACGCCCGTATGTTTTTTCTATCTTTTGGATTTCCATCCAAGTACTGATTAGTGATTACTGATTACTGAGTAGTGATTACTGAGTATTAATCCTTCTTCGGATATTTTTTGAACCAGCCATCCAGGCGCAGTCGCATCACGCCAAAGAAAGCCTCACCAAAGATGCCACCACTCATCTTGCTCACACCTTCACGACGGTTAACAAAGATGACAGGCACCTCCTTGATCTTGAAACCTATTCGATGAGCCGTATATTTCATCTCTATCTGGAAAGCATAGCCCTTGAAGCGGATAGCATCCAAATCTATAGTTTCCAATACCTTACGTCGGTAGCAGACGAATCCTGCTGTGGTATCATTCACCTTAAATCCGGTTACGATACGTACGTATTTAGAAGCGAAATAGCTCATCAATACGCGTCCGATAGGCCAGTTGACTACGTTCACACCCGAAATATATCTTGAGCCTACAGCCACATCATACCCCTCATCGTGAGTTGCCGCATAGAGACGAGGCAAATCATTAGGATCATGACTGAAGTCGGCATCCATCTCGAAGATGAAGTCATAGCCCTGCTTCAATGACCATTTGAAGCCCATGATATAGGCTGTACCTAAACCGAGTTTACCCGAACGCTCCAGGATATGCAGACGACCGGCAAACTCATTAGCCATCAAGCCCTTGACAATGGCAGCAGTACCGTCAGGACTTCCGTCATCGATAACGAGGATATCAAACTGCTTTTCGAGACCGAAGACAGCACGGATGATTTTCTCGATGTTTTCCTTCTCATTATATGTAGGAATGATTACTATGCTATCACTCATAACTTCTTATAATTTTAATGATTCTGATTCTATATAATGTAATACAGATGCAAAATTACAACTTATTTTTGAAATAACAAGCGAAAACCCGAAATTATTGGTCTGGATTCTCTACAAAACCCTGATATTTCTTGTCAAGTCCGTTCATGATCGCCTCATAGCTCTTGTTCATCTGGTTCTTGATATTGTCAGCTCCCTTGCCTATCGGCTCGATAGGCTCATGAATGGTGAGCTTCAGAGGATGCCAGAAAGCCCAGTAGATATCCTTCATGCGAGGCTTCACATCAAAACTGCCATTGATGGTAAGCGGACATACCGGCAACTGCAGTTCATCGGCAAGCATGAAAGCACCACGACGGAACACACCCATGTGTCCCGTAAACGAACGGGCGCCCTCTGGGAATACCACCAGCGACATGCCCTCTTTGAGCACCTCGCGAGCACGGTCATAAGAAGCGCGGATCTTCGAAGGTCCGCTCTTGTCTACAAAGATGTGGTGCGCATACTCACAGGCGATACCGATGAGAGGCACTTTGCGCAAGCCCTTCTTCATCATCCACTTGAAGTTTCTGCCCAGAAAACCGTATATCAGGAAGATATCAAAAGCACCCTGATGATTGGCCACGAAAACATAACTCTGGTTCTTCTTGAGATGCTCACGTCCCTCCACCTTTACAGGCAGAAAGAGGATGCGGACCCAAAGCCAGGACCAATACTTACCAGGATAATAGCCCCAGAAATGGCCATTGCCCAGCATACATCCCAAAACAGTAGTTAAACTGGTTAAAACGCTAGCCAACAAGAGGATAGGCAAGCATATAACAAGTTGATACAGACGATATAAGTACTTCATTTTTTATTAAGAATGAATAATTTAACACTCAACATTTAACATTTAACACTCAACACTCCTCATTTTCTTTTGAGTGTGATGACCACGATTTCTGCCGTAGCCCCTATGCGGATTGGAACGGTACCGCCCAGACCCGATGTGGTATAGAGCTGGCAACCTTCCTCTTCGAAAAGGCCATAATCATAAGGAGTGAACATCGACGGACGCAAGCCCAGGATACTGATCTGCCCCGCATGCGTATGACCACTCAGCGTAAGCTGCGGTGCTACGACCAGCGAATCCTTCCTGTCAGGTCCTATCACATCGCCATCCTTATCCTTCTCCTTATTAATAGTAGAAGGCCAGGTCTCGCGCCATTGCTTCGGAATATGCTGCAGCATCAGCACGAAAGAGCCCGGTCTGATGCCATACAGCGCCTTCCTTACGTTGGTTCGCTTTGGCTTGTCATAGTTCTCTGTACCAGCTACATAGATGCTGTCAGCACCTCTATGCACCGCCACATGTTCATTCATCAGCAGGTGCCATCCGCAACTCCGCTGGAAGTCCTGCATCCGCTTCTCTAATGCAGCTATCTCCTGCTCATCATCTACATCCATATAATAGGTGTAATCGTGATTGCCCAGCACACTCATCACGCCGTCTCTGGCTTTCAGACTGCTGAGCAGCGCCTGATACTCAGGCAGTTCATCGGGCGTAACATTCTGTAAATCACCCGTAAAGCAAATCAGATCAGGTTTTTCAGCATTAATGCTGTCGATATCGCGCTGAGGCAGATGACCACGCCAGCCATAGTATGACCCGAGATGGATGTCGCTGAACTGAACGATACGATAGCCCTCGAAAGACTTCGGCAGATTAGGTACATAGATGGTGATACGCTTGACTTGCATCTTAGGAAAACCTTCGGTAAATCCGTAGATAAAGCAGAAGAACGCCACCGCTCCCACTACCAGTCCGAGGAGCTTACCCCAGTTGCGATGGCCGTGAAGGAGCCGCATACAGCACCAACCGAAGACACAGAACAGGCTGAAGACAAACTGCGGAACTGCACATACTGCCATCATCACAAACCAGATGTCGATGAGCACCGGATTGCGTGGCAGGAAGTTGGGCAGCATCGTGATATACGCGCTGTAGGCGATAACCACAAAAGCCGGCAACCAGAAGAGCACCCTCTGCCAGAGACTCTTCAGCCGTAACTTGCCATACCTTTTATATATCCACAGATACGGCAACAGGGTGAATACCACTACGGGTATCAATATTCTTGCTATCATTTCTTGATCAAACTTGATTGAAGATACATTTTCATTGCCTGCACGGGCACTCCTCTGCGCTGTGCATAGTCGCGAAGCTGGTCGTCTCCTATCCGTCCCAGTTCGAAATACCGCGACTTGGGATGTGCAAACATCAGCCCCGAGACACTGGCATGAGGCGTCATCATTCCGCTTGTGGTGAGTCGGATGCCCACCTGACTCATATCGATGAGCTGGTCGATGATGAAGTTGGCACTGGTATCGGGCAGCGAAGGATATCCTATAGCCGGACGGATGCCCTGATAGCGCTCCAGATGCTGGTCTTCGATGCTCAGCTGCTCGTCGGGAGCATAGCCCCAGATGCTGCGTCTCACCTCTTCGTGCAACTTCTCTGCCGTGGCTTCAGCCAACCGGTCGCAGAGTGTCTGTGCCATCATATTGAGGTAGTCGTCAGAGCGATATTTCTTCTCTAGACCGCCATCTACCGTCGTGCAGAAGATACCCAGCCGGTCTGTTATTCCACTGCCCAGAGGACGGATGAAATCAGCCAGACAGAGATTGGGTTCTCCCTGAGCCGCCGGATGCTGCTGACGGAGCATCGGGAAGCGGACTTTCTGCCCTTCCAGCCAGATATCATCCCCCTCGCTGTTCGCCTCGAAGAGTCCGAAGACGGCATAGGTATGATATTCGCCTTCCCATGAATGGAGCATATCGAGCGCCTCAACCTTCAGTTTTTCCTTTTCCTCTCGAGGTTTGCCGCTCAATCCCCAGGCATGATAAAAGTATAGCCAGTTGATATATGGCTCAATTTCGCTTATATTGTATACTATTCTTCGCATCCGATACGATATTTTATTTTACAATCTCCGTAAGATTTCCCTTTTTCAGGAATTGTTTCTGAACTCCAGTTCCTCTCCTCTGCAAGCGGCATCAAACACACCTTTGTTATAGATAAGACTACCGTTACAGAAAGTCTGTTCCACTTTCCATGCAAACTCATCACCCTCTACAGGGCTCCATTTACACTTGCTCTGAATCACCTCTGCGGTCACCTTCCAAGGCTCTCCCTTGCGCACCACAACGACATCTGCCTTATAACCCGGACGCAGGAAGCCGCGCTGACTGATATGGAACAGACGGGCTGGATTATGGCACATCAGTTCAACCAGGCGCTCGATACTGATTACCTTTTCGTCAACAAGTTTCAGCATGCTTACCAGCGAGAACTGTACCATTGGCATACCTGATGCAGCCTTGGCACAACCGCCCTGTTTATCCTTCAACTGATGAGGAGCATGATCGGTACCTACTACAGTTATCTTACCATTATTCAGCGCCTTACGCAAAGCTTCACGGTCAGCAGCGGTCTTTACTGCAGGGTTGCATTTGATGCGTGCGCCCTTCACAGCGTAATCTTTATCCGAGAACATAAGATGAGCCACAACAGCCTCGCCTGTAATATTTTCATCCTTACCAAAGAACTCCAATTCCTTAGCCGTAGTAACGTGAGCGATATGGAGATGCGCCCCGCTTTCCTTAGCCAGCTGCACCGCCAGACGGCTGCTTTCATAGCAAGCCTCCTCGCTGCGTATTTCCGGATGATGTTCTACGGCAGGGTCCTCACCCCATTTCTGCTTAGCCAGCTGCATGTTGCGGTTGATGATTTCGGTATCCTCACAGTGGGTCATCACCGGCAAATCCAGCTCTTTCGCCTTCTTGAAGATAGCCTGCAGCGCCTCATATTTATCCACCAGCATATTGCCCGTACTGGAGCCCATAAAGAGCTTGATGCCCGGAACATGATGCGTATCGAGCTGCTCAAAATCATTTACATTGTCATTGGTAGCACCAAAGAAGAAACTGTAGTTTACATGACTCTTCTCTGCGCCCAGCTGCCGCTTTGCCTGCCAGGCCTCCAGAGTGGTAGTCTGAGGTACCGTGTTAGGCATCTCAAAATAACTGGTCACACCACCAAAGGCAGCAGCGCGGCTTTCGCTCTCGATGTCAGCCTTCTGCGTAAGTCCCGGCTCACGGAAGTGAACATGATCATCAATCACACCCGGCAAAACAAAACACCCCGAGGCATCGATAACTTCATCGTAATTGCCACGGGGTGCCTCGCCTTCATATATTTCCTTGATAAATTTACCATCCAACAAGAGGTCGCCCACAAAAGAGCGACCCTCATTTATAATGGTTCCATTCTTGATTAATTTCATATTACTAAACTTATAAAATGAAGAGTTTTACAAGATGTTAATGCCCAAGACCTTGAAAGAGCCCTGTTTCTACTTCTGACCTTCCTGTTTTTCAGGAATCGTAGGCGCAGCCAGTTCGTTGGCTGTAGGTGCCGGAGCCGCATCAGGATTTACCTGTGGAGCCGCTTCCATCTCTGGCTGCATGCCGCTCTGCGCATCTCGGGTACCATTCATAATCTCCTGATTTTCTTGAGCTTTTTTATAATAGTCCTTTACATAAGGATCATTCTTGAAATAGTCGGTAGCCTTGCTCATGATATCCTCAATCCAAGGAGAGAGCATCGGATACTGGTTGCCCATTGTAACGAGAAAGAAGACGCCCGGTCCCAGCACATTGTTGAAGTTGTCGGTAACAAACGAAGTGATGAGCTTGTCTTCCTGCTCAGAGAGGCGGATGGATTCCTCGTTCAGATGCTTGTTGACAGCCGCCATATCGCTACCATTCATGATAGCCTGGTCGTGCTTGTGTACCAGTTCGCGCAACTGATTCTGAATCTGCTGGTATTTCCTGAAGAATCCGAAGAGTTTATCGTTCATAGGAGTACCGCTTACCACCTGCTGTGTATCATCGAGCTTCACCGTAATGCTTCCACTCTCCAGCACCAGCGGCAGCACAGGGTCATCATCCATGAAGATATTCGCCATCTTCATAGAGTCGACAGAACCCTGAAAATGGAACTGTCCGTGCACTACATCGCAAGAATCCACGTTCTTGAAATCGTTGTTTTCCAGTATCTTAAGGTACAGCATGCGTCCGTCCAGAGTACTTACGTTAGAAGTACCCGAGATATCGTAACTGTTGGCACAAGATGCAAGTGCCATCAAGACAATGAATGCGTAAAAAATTCTATTCATAAGCTATCTATATCACTTTCGGTGAACAAAAGTACAATCTTAATTTGAACTGACGAAATAAATTGCAGCAATTTAATTCATTCTTACAAGATTTATGTTTTGTTTGCACTCCTATTGCCCACCGAAAGCTTTTTTCTCGTCCTTTCTATATTACTGATTGTTTTCCTTCTTCAGTTCATGAGAGATGCGATGCGTGGTATACAGTTCCAGCAGGGCTGCGACGAGGAGGAAGACTACCCACTTATTATAGAAATAGGTGATATAGGTCTCATAATTCTCAAACCAGCGGCGCAGGAAAGCATACACCGTATCTACCATCGAGATGCCTGAGAGCACGAAGAAGATGTCTGCTACATACTGCATCCGCTTCAGGCGGTGGATAACCAACGAAGGTCCCTCATAGACCTGCATCGCCTGCATTACACTGAAGAGTATGGTGCCCAGCAGGAACCCCCAGCTCGTTACCTGCACCAGCTGCGGATGTGAAAAACCAAATGCGAAGCAAGCCGCACCGACAACCATCAGCACGCCGCCCAGCAAGAAAATAACACTTTCCAGTTTACTCAATTGTTTCATTTTCGTCTTGTTCGTTAGTTTTTTCCGGAATATCCGAACTCAATACAAAGATGTCTTCATCATCAGCCTTCATGAAATAACACTGGCGGGCTATCTTCTCAAATGCCCGCGCACCATGCTGCATATCGCGCAGGGTATGCTTGTCGTTTTCATACTGCTCACGATACTTTTCTATCTCCGAACGGAGCGTAGCTATTTCTATCTGGTACTTAATGTGCTGTCTTACACTGTTGTCATCAACTACACCAACTACCAGAACACCCGCCACAATCACTATAAGATACTTATAATGAGCGAGATAATTCCATATAATACCAAGTTTTTTACTCATTTCTTCCGAATTTGTTTGCAAAGATAATATTTTTTTGTTATCTTTGCATCATCAATTAAGAAAAAATAATGGAAGAGTATATAGTTTCTGCAAGAAAGTACCGTCCGATGACCTTCGATTCGGTTGTCGGACAGAGTGCATTGACCACCACTTTGAAGAATGCAGTGAAGAGCGGCAAGCTGGCGCACGCCTATCTTTTCTGCGGTCCGAGAGGTGTGGGAAAAACCACTTGTGCCCGCATTTTTGCGAAGGCAATCAACTGCGAGCATCCTCGTGAAGACGGCGAGGCATGCAACGAATGTGAGAGCTGCCGTGCCTTCAATGAGCAGCGTTCCTACAACATTTTCGAGCTGGATGCCGCCAGCAACAACGGTGTTGACCAGATTAAGGTTCTGATGGAGCAGACCCGCATCCCGCCTCAGGTGGGCAAGTATAAGGTGTTTATCATCGATGAGGTCCACATGCTCTCTACAGCCGCCTTCAACGCCTTTCTCAAGACGCTGGAAGAGCCACCTCAGCATGTCATCTTCATCCTCGCCACTACCGAGAAGCATAAGATTCTGCCTACCATCCTGAGCCGATGCCAGATTTACGACTTCGAGCGAATGACGGTAGCCAATACCATCAACCACCTGAAGATGGTGGCTGAGAAGGAAGGCATACAATATGAAGAGCAGGCGCTCGCCGTGATAGCCGAAAAGGCAGACGGAGGTATGCGCGATGCCCTCTCTATCTTCGACCAGGCTGCCAGTTTCTGCATGGGCAACATCACTTACCAGAAGGTAATCGAGGACCTGAACGTGCTCGACAGCGACAACTATTTCCGGCTGGTAGACCTGGCTCTGGAGAACAAGGTAGCCGAGATGATGGTAACACTCGACGGCATTCTGAACCGCGGTTTCGATGGTGGCAACATGATACAGGGGCTTGCCCAGCACGTGCGCAATGTGATGATGGCGAAGGACCCTCAGACCCTGCCTCTGCTCGAGACCAGCGACGACCAGAAAGCCAAGTTCCAGGCTCAAGCCCAGAAGGCACCTACACCTTTCTTATATAAGGCGCTGGAACTGATGAACCAGTGCGATATCCATTACCGCGCCAGCAGCAACAAGCGATTACTGGTAGAGCTCACCCTGATACAGATAGGCCAGATTACGCAGCCCGAGGATCAGGATGTGCCTAGTGCGGGGCGTACGCCCAATAGATTAAAATCCCTGTTTCAGAAACTCCTGGCTCAGTCTAAGCTTGCCTCTCAGGGTGCAGGTTCTGAGCCTTCCGGCAGCAGCGAAAACCGGTCATCACAGCCGGGAGCGTCTGCTGCTACAGCTACTGCCGTGCCTTCGTCAGGGGCACCGACAGCCGCTTCTGCAGCCTCCAATGCTGCATCTTATTCTGCATCTGCCACCGCAGCCGCATCTGCCTCTCCAGAAGACTCAGCCGCTGCCGGAGCTGCTATTGATGCTGCATCGCCTCACAAGCCACGACTCAAGAATATCAAGCTGGGCGGCATAGGCATGACTTTCTCTAACCTGAAGAAGAAGGAGGAGAACCAGCGCCGCCTGCACAGTCCGTATGATGATGCCAATGAGGAAAAAGCGACCATCACGGGCGACCAGAACGAGTTCACCCAGGAGCAGGTGGAAGCAACATGGTTCAGTATGTGCATGAGAATGCAGAACAAGCTGGATTTCATAGGCTTAGCCAACCGCATGAAGAGTATTGTACCGAAGATAACCAACTATCCGCAGATAGAGGTTATCATCAACAACCAGCTCTTGCTAGACGACGTTTTGAACATCAAGAACCGCATTCTCAAGACTTTCGTCTTAGGTCTTCACAACAGCGAACTGAGCATCAGCTACCGCCTTGCCGACCAGGAAGAGGTAGGCAAGGTTCTTACCAAGAATGAAGTTCTGGAACTTCTTATGGAGAAGAACCCTGCGATGAAAAAACTCACAAAAGACCTGGATCTGGTTATGACATAGAAGATACTCCACACGATACGAAATTCTCCACTCCATGTAGGACAACCTATACGGAGTGAAGAAAAATGTTTTACAAATATCAGAAGTCTGGCACTTTAAGAGATATAGAAAAGTAAAGATCTAAGGCGTTACCGTGTGACAGTTGTGACAGTTGTGACAGTTTTCAGCGGAGGGGGTATATTGCGAGTTTGCAGCTATTAAATTATAAGTATATATATTTAAATTATTATATATATAATAATTTACCTCTAAAGAAAGGGAAGGAGGGGGTAGGCGCTGAAAACTGTCACAACTGTCACAACTGTCACACTGTAACGCTTTCTGGGTAAAAAGGAAGTAGTCAGAAGAAATGGCTTTTTTATAGCATCTCATTGTTTTCTTGCTCAAAACACACAGAGAAACATTTTACAAAATATAGTTTTCTTCCCCGCAACTCTACGACTTTTTTTGTTTAACTACGAAAGCCGGAATGTTAAAATCGGTTTAACATAACTCTGCAGGGTGAAATTTGGCAGTTCGGAGATTTTGATGTACTTTTGCACCATCGTTAAAAAGATTCCCGTGAAGCGCAGACCTTGATGTCGCGAAACGCGACACCAAACTTTTACGACCCGCGAAATGCAAGGGTTGACGCTGTAAGACACAGCCTCAAGGTATAAAACAAAAAAAAGCCCCCGATGCAGAAACCCACCGGGAGCCTTCGTAAGCAAATTATTATTATCTTAAAAAGATCAACTGAATATGCAGCACATCACAGTACACACCATGAAGCACCGACAGAAAGGCTTAGATAAGATTCATGCCCGCTTCCTCAGCCTCCTTGCGCATCTCCTCAGGCCAGATGCTAGCCTGAATCTCACCAATGTGAGCCTTATGAAGCAATACCATGCACAGACGGCTCTGGCCGATACCGCCACCAATACTCAGAGGCAACTTGTCGTTCAGGAGCTGCTGATGGAAGTAAAGCTTCTCTCTATCCTCCTTGCCCTCCAGCTTAAGCTGACGCAGCAGACTCTCCTTGTCGACACGGATACCCATAGAACTGAGCTCGAAACTGCGACCCAGAACAGGATACCAGATGAGGATATCACCATTCAGTCCCACCTTGCCGTTCTCAGCCACGGTGCTCCAGTCATCATAGTCAGGAGCTCGGCCATCATGCTTCTTGCCATCGCTCAACTTGCCGCCAATGCCCTCTACAAATACAGCGCCATACTTCTTGCAGATTGCATCCTCGCGCTCCTTAGGAGAAAGGTCTGGATACATATCGAGTAAATCCTGCGCATGAATAAAATGAATCTCCTTAGGCAGGAAAGGCTTCAGCTGAGGATAATGCTCGCAAGCCAGGAACTCGGTACGCAGGATGGCACCATAGATGCGGCGCACAATATTCTCGAGGAAGGCGATGGTACGGTCTTCCTTGGTAATCACAGCCTCCCAGTCCCACTGGTCAACATAGAGCGAATGAAGATTATCCAGCTCCTCGTCAGCACGGATGGCGTTCATATCAGTATATACACCATAAGCAGGCTCAATCTCATACTCGGCAAGCGTCAGTCGCTTCCACTTGGCAAGAGAATGAACCACCTCAGCCTGGGCTTCGCCCAAATCCTTGATAGGGAAACTTACAGGGCGCTCTACGCCGTTCAGGTCATCATTGATACCAAGACCCTTCAATACGAAGAGCGGAGCGGTAACACGACGCAGACGGAGCTCGGTGCTCAGGTTTTGCTGGAAAAAATCTTTTATCATTTTAATACCCATTTCGGTCTGGCGCATATCCAGCAGCGCCTTGTACCCTTCAGGTTTTATCAAATTGCTCATTTTTATTTCATATTTAGTATTTGCGCTGCAAAGGTACAAAATAATAATTAATCTGCAAGCATTTTTCCGTATTTTTTCGCAAAATGATAGCATTTTTAAGTTTTTTAGTAGCATTTTGTAGAACAATTTGCAAATACACATTATATATATGAAAAAATCTGCCCCAAATATTTGGTTATTTCAAATAAAAGCAGTAATTTTGCAGTCGACTTCCCGATTCGATGTCATTCAGGCGGAGAAACGGGCGGCAGAAAAGAGGGTCTCGTAGCTTAGCTGAATAGAGCGTCAGATTCCGGTTCTGAAGGTCGTGGGTTTGAATCCCACCGAGATCACCCGAAACAACAGAAATGATTAATAATTGAAAACATGGATTTAGTAGAACGATTTATAAACTATACGAAATTCGACACACAGTCGAGCGAAGAATCGACCAGCGTGCCTAGTACGGCAAAACAGCTCGAATTTGCCAAGTACCTGAAGAAGGAACTTGAGGACGAAGGACTGAGCGATGTCGAAATGGATGACATGGGCTATATCTATGCCACCCTAAAGAGCAATACCAAGAAAAAGACTCCTACCATCGGATTTATTTCACACATGGATACATCGCCTGATGCCAGCGGAAAGGATGTAAAGGCGCGCGTCATCAAGAACTATGACGGCAACGACATCGAGCTGAGCCCGGGCATCATCTCAAGCGTTGAGACTTTCCCAGAGCTGAAGGCACACAAGGGAGAGGATATCATCGTGACAGACGGTACTACCCTGCTGGGTGCTGACGACAAGGCGGGCATCGCTGAAATCGTACAGGCTATGTGCTATCTGCGCGACCACGACGAAATCAAGCACGGCGATATCCGCGTAGGTTTCAATCCTGACGAGGAAATCGGTATGGGTGCGCATCATTTCGATGTAGAGAAGTTTGGCTGCGACTGGGCGTACACCGTAGATGGCGGCGACCTGGGCGATCTGGAATACGAGAACTTCAATGCTGCCGGAGCTAAAATCATCATCAAGGGCGTGAGCGTTCATACAGGCTATGCCAAGGGAAAGATGGTGAATGCAAGCCGACTGGCTGTGGAATTCCAGAACATGATTCCTGAGAACGAGACTCCTGAGCAGACTGAAGGCTACCAGGGTTTCTACCACCTCATCGGCATCGAGAGCCGCTGCGAGGAGGCAAAACTCAGCTACATCATCCGAGATCACGACCGCAACAGGTTTGAAAACCGCAAGGATTTCATCGAGGACTGCGTGAATAAGATGAACGAGAAGTATGGCGACGGAACCGTAAAGGCGGTTATCTACGACCAGTACTATAACATGAAGGAGAAGATTGATCCTAACATGCACGTCATCGACATCGTGCTCAGAGCGATGCAGGAGAGCGGCGTTCCACCTCGCGTAGAACCTATCCGCGGCGGTACCGACGGAGCCCAGCTGAGCTTCAAGGGTCTGCCTTGTCCTAACATCTTCGCCGGCGGTGTCAACTTCCACGGCCCTCACGAGTTTGTGAGCATCCAGGTAATGGAGAAGGTAGTGAAGACCATCGTGAAGATAGCGGAAATCACAGAAGAATACAACGACTAATACAGATATGGGGAATTTAGACACATCTAAATTCCCCTTTTTCATAAACAGAAAAATATGGCTGAAATTCCATTCTTAGTAAAAGACCTTGCCCTCATCCTGATGGTAGCAGGCATCGTAACCCTCATCTTCAAGAGGCTCAAGCAGCCGCTGGTGCTGGGATACATCATGGCGGGATTCCTGGTTTCGCCACACATGTCCTACACCATGTCGGTAGTCGACGAGACGGATATCCAGACCTGGGCCGACATCGGTGTCATCTTCACCCTCTTCTCGCTCGGTCTCGACTTCTCGTTCAAGAAAATCGTGAAGATGGGTGCCTCTCCCATCATCGCCACCGTGGTCATCGTGTTCTGCATGATGATGCTGGGCATCAGCGTAGGCCACGGCTTCGGCTGGGGAAGGATGGACTGCATCTTCCTGGGCGGTATGCTCGCCATGAGCTCCACCACTATTATATATAAGGCTTTCGATGATATGCGGCTGCGCACCCAGAAGTTTGCCTCGATGGTGATGAGCGTGCTGATACTGGAAGATATCCTGGCTATCGTGATGATGGTGATGCTGTCGGCGATAGCGAGCGGAAGCAGTCCCGACGGCGGGCAGATGCTTGCCTCTATCGTGAAGATAGGCTTCTTCCTGGGCGTATGGTTTATCGTGGGCATCTTCGCCATTCCGTGGTTCCTGCGTTCGGTGAGGAAACTCATCAATGCCGAAACCCTGCTCATCGTTTCGCTGGGTCTGTGCTGCGGCATGGCGGTACTGAGCACCAAGGTGGGGTTCAGCAGCGCCTTCGGAGCCTTCGTCATGGGCAGCATACTGGCAGAAACCATTGAGGCAGAGAAGATTATCAAACTCGTAGAACCGGTAAAGAATCTCTTCGGAGCCATCTTCTTCGTATCGGTAGGTATGCTGGTAGACCCGAAGATTCTGGTAGAATATGCCGTTCCTATCCTCGCCCTGGTCGGTACGATACTGGTAGGTCAGGCGATATTCGGCACCTTCGGATTCATGCTCGGAGGCGAGTCGCTGAAGTCGGCGATGCGCTGCGGTTTCTCGATGGCTCAGATTGGTGAGTTCTCTTTCATCATCGCCTCGCTGGGTCTGTCGCTCGGCGTCATCAGCAAGTTCCTCTATCCGGTAGTGGTAGCAGTGAGCGTCATCACCACCTTCCTTACACCTTATATGATTCGTCTTGCCACACCTACCTATCAGGTGATGGAGAAACATCTGCCCGACAAGCTCATCCATATTCTGAACCATTTCGCGATGAGTCATCCCCAGACGCAGCAACAGAGCAAGTGGAAATCGCTGATCCGCCAAATGCTGGTCAACACCACCGCCTACTCCATCCTCTCGGCAGCCGTCATCGCCCTGATGTTCACCTTCGTGCTGCCACTGATGCGCAATCTGCTGCCCGGCTGGCATCTCCACTGGTATGCCAACGCCATCACCGGTCTGCTCACCGTCCTATTCATCTCACCGTTCCTGCGCGCCATTGTGATGAAGAAGAACCACAGTGCCGAGTGGAAACGCCTCTGGGTGGAGAGCAGCATCAACCGCGTGCCGCTGCTCTTTACGGTGTTCGTGCGCTTCATGATAGCACTGGCTTTCATCTTCTATATCATCAATTTCCTCTCGCGCTTTACCAATGCGCTGATTGTCTGCATCGGTGCCGCCGTGGTGATGCTGATGCTGGCATCCCGCCACATCAAGAAGCGTAGCATCGTGATGGAGCGCGTCTTCGTCCACAACCTGCGTTCGCGCGATATTGCGGCTCAGGTGAACGGCGAAAAACGGCCGCTCTACGAGGGCAGACTGCTGGACCGGGATATCCACATCAGCGAATTTGAAGTGCCTGAAGATAGCAGTTGGACTGGCAAATCGCTGCGAGAGCTGCATCTGCGCCAGCGGTTCGGTGTAGACCTGAGCAGCATTCACCGCGGCTCTCACCGGCTGAACATCCCGAACGGCGACATGATCATCTTTCCGGGCGACAAGCTGCAGGTAATCGGCAACGACGACCAGCTGCAGAAATTCAATATCGCCCTGCAGAGCGACCTGCTGCCTGAGGAGGCTGAAATAGAAAAGCGCGAGATGAAACTCAGCCAGCTCATCATCTCTTCTTCCAGCGAATTCCTGGGCAAGACGCTCATCGAAAGCGGTATCAGAGACCGGTACAACTGCATGGTTGTAGGACTGGAAGAAGGTCGTGAGAATCTGACGCACGTATCCCCTACCCGAGTCTTCAAGAAGGGAGACATCATCTGGATAGTGGGAGAAGAAGCAGATTTGAAGAGAATCAAAAATTAAATGAAACACCACTACTTCACGGTGATATGGAAGCACCCCTGGTTCACCTCATATTTAATATAGCAGCGGTTCTTGTTGCGGAAATCGCGAAGCACCTCGGAGAACACCCATTTCAGGGTATCATTCTGCACCTGGCGGCGAGGCTGTTCACGAGTCTGAATCTGCTTATAGCGGTTGTAGCAGATATCGAAGGTAGTACCATAGAGATGGCACGAATTCTCGGTAGCATTACCGTTTCGGGTACGCAGTTTCGCCACATCATCCTTGGTGCGCAGAATGCTCGTCACGATAATCTTATGCAGCGGAATGCCCTTGATCTGCAGCGAATCGAAATAGGCACGACCAATATCCTGGAGCAGCACAGAGGCACGAGGCACCAGATAAGGAATACTGTTGTTCAGCTTGTCGACATAAAAGAAAGGATTGTTGCCCACATACACCAGCTTGCCCTTGCTGTTCTCCGCCTCCAGACGGTTCTGTACCGGTTTCACACCATGCTTAGTAGCCGCCAGAATCTGCACATCCTGCTGGTCGGGGAAAGTATTGCCGAAATGAGGCACCGAGAAGATGCGATGCTTCACCTCCTTGCCATCCTTGTCGAAGAAGATAGAAGGCTTGCCGCTCTGTGCCGTATCAGGCATAACAGAGAGTTCATCCTTCTTCAGGTCCTCAGCCACATTTCCATCAGCACCAGCCGATGCATCAGAAATTTCAGCAGAAGAAGCATCAGAAGCAGCCGCCGTTTTCGGTTTTGCCACCCCCGGGAAGATGACTCTCACCAGCGCCAGAAGCAAAACCACAATACCAAAACCCTGTAAATATCTGTTCTTACTAATCTTCATAATTATCTTATTTTCACGAAATAATATTCTATATTCTTCAGGCAAAACGGGAACCGCATCGCCAAATTTAGCTGCAAAGGTAACAAAATCTTTCGAAAAAATAGCTTTTTTAATATTTAAAGAATGTTTTATTCGCCGAAATTTGCTCATTTCATGGAAAAGTAGTAATTTTGCAGCGTTATATAACAAAATATTAGATAGGATAGTTTAAACTTTATAGAATTAAGACATTTTGATAGAGAAACATATTGTACTCGAAGATATCGATCCAGTGATGTTCTACGGTGTGAACAATGCCCACCTGCAGATGATTAAATCGCTGTATCCTAAGTTGCGTATCGTAGCACGCGACAACGTGATTCGTGTGCTCGGCGACGAGGAGGAAATGGCAAAGGTGGAAGAGGATATTGAGCAGATGCGCAAGCACTTGCTTAAATACAACATGCTCAATGATGAAGACATCCTGGACATCGTGAAAGGAAAACAGACCAAGGCGGACAGCGTGAAAGGCGTGCTGGTATACAGCATCAGCGGCCGACCTATCAAGAGCCGCAGCGAAAACCAGCAGCAGCTGATAGATGCTTACGAGAAGAACGACATGGTATTTGCCGTGGGACCAGCCGGTACCGGTAAGACCTATCTCAGCATCGCCCTTGCCGTAAAAGCCCTCAAGGAGAAAGCCATCAAGAAAATCATCCTCTCACGACCAGCCGTAGAAGCCGGCGAAAAGCTCGGTTTCCTGCCTGGCGATATGAAAGACAAAATTGACCCATACCTCCAGCCACTCTACGATGCGCTGGAAGACATGATACCTGCCGTAAAGCTACAGGATATGATGGAAAAGCACATTATCCAGATTGCTCCGCTCGCCTTTATGCGCGGACGCACACTCAGCGATGCCGTCGTCATCCTCGACGAGGCGCAGAACACAACCTCCCAACAGATTCGCATGTTCCTCACCCGTATGGGCATGAACACCAAGATGATTATCACCGGCGACCTGACACAGATTGACCTGCCACGCGAACAGCGAAGCGGACTGAAGGAGGCGCTCAAGATTCTAGACGGCGTGGAAGGCATCGGAGTGGTGAAGCTGGGACAGAAGGATATCGTGCGCCACAAACTCGTAACCCGCATCGTCAACGCATACGACAAGTATGACAAGGAGAGAGCGGAAGCACGGGAAGCTCAGAAAGCAGAAAAAGATAATTCAAAATAATCAGAATGAAGAATGAACTGAATGATTCTTTAAAAATAGATTTCATCAAGAATGCAGATCATAAATAAAGCATATCATAAAGTTCAAAGTTCAAAATTCAAAGTTCAAAGTAAAATGAAAGCATTAACAAAGACAGATTTCCATTTTGATGGACAGAAGAGTGTTTACCACGGTAAAGTACGTGATGTGTATGACATTAACGACGACATCCTCGTGATGGTCGCTACCGACAGAATCTCAGCGTTCGACGTTGTTCTGCCTAAGGGTATCCCATTCAAAGGACAGGTGCTCAATCAGATTGCAGCTAAGTTCCTGGACACAACTACAGACATCTGTCCAAACTGGAAGTTGGCTACTCCAGACCCAATGGTTACCGTAGGTTTGAAGTGCGAAGGTTTCCGCGTGGAGATGATCATCCGTTCTATCCTCACCGGTAGTGCATGGCGCGAGTATCAGAAGGGCTGCCGCGAGATCTGCGGTGTGAAGTTGCCAGACGGTATGCGCGAGAACCAGCGTTTCCCAGAGCCTATCATCACCCCTACTACAAAGGCCGACGAGGGTCACGACATGAACATTTCTAAGGAAGAGATTATCGCCCAGGGCATTGTTAGTGCAGAGGATTACGCTGTGATGGAGGACTACACACGCCGCATCTTCGCCCGCGGTCAGGAAATCGCTGCCAAGCAGGGATTGATTCTCGTAGATACCAAGTACGAGTTCGGCAAGCGCGACGGCAAGGTTTATCTCATCGATGAGATCCACACTCCAGACTCTAGCCGCTACTTCTATGCTGACGGTTACGAGGAGAAGTTTGAGAAGGGTGAACCACAGCGCCAGCTCTCTAAGGAGTTCGTTCGCCAGTGGCTCATCGAGCACAACTTCATGAACGAACCAGGCCAGACTATGCCAGAGATTACCGACGAGTATGCAGAGAGCGTATCAGACCGCTACATCGAACTCTACGAGCACATCACCGGCGAGAAGTTTGACAAGGCTGCTGAGGAAGGCGACATCGCTGCCCGCATCGAGAAGAACGTAAGCGAGTGGCTTGCTGCACACAAGTAAACTATATATTAATGTATAAGCAAGAACAGATAAAGCCCTACGAGGGCACAGGAGACAAGGGCAAACTGGTAGAGGAGATGTTCGACAACATCGCCCCTACCTACGATACCCTGAACCACCGACTCTCGTGGGATATCGATAAGGGATGGCGCAAGAAGGCAATCAGGCGTCTTGCGCCCTTCTCTCCTAAAAAAATGCTCGACATCGCTACCGGTACCGGCGATTTCGCCATCCTAGCCGCCCAGATGCTACATCCCGACCAGCTAATCGGAGCAGACATCTCGGAAGGCATGATGGAGATAGGCAGACTGAAGGTAAAGCAGCTGGGACTGGAAAACACCATCTCCTTTGCCAAGGAAGACTGCCTCAACCTCTCGTTCCAGGACGAGAGCTTCGACGCAGTAACCGCAGCCTTCGGTATCAGGAACTTCCAGAACCTGGACCAGGGACTGAAGGAAATGTGCCGGGTACTGAAAAAAGGCGGACATCTCTGCATCGTAGAACTCACCACACCGGTCAGTTTCCCGATGAAGCAGCTGTTCAGCATCTACAGCAACACCGTCTTGCCGATTTATGGCAAACTCATCAGCAAAGACCAGAGCGCCTACAGATATCTCAACAAGACCATCGAGGCATTCCCTCAGGGCGAGGTCATGATGGAGGTGTTCAAAAAGGCAGGATTCGCAAAGGCAGAGTTCAAGCGACTCACCTTCGGCATCTGCACACTCTATTTCGCAACCAAATAAAACAAAAATATTATGGACAAGTATGGACTCATAGGTTACCCTCTGGGACATTCGTTCTCAAAGAACTATTTCAACGAAAAGTTTGAGAACGAGGGCATCGATGCCCAATACATCAACTTCGAGATACCTTCTATCGAAAATCTTACCGAGATTCTCGACTCAAATCCTGAGCTTAAGGGTCTCAACGTCACCATTCCTTACAAGGAGAAAGTGATCAGCTATCTCGACGTGGTAAGCCCTGAGGCGAATGCTATCGGAGCCGTCAACGTGATCAAGGTGGAGCACAGAGGTGAAGATGTTTATCTGAAAGGATACAACAGCGATGTCATCGGTTTTACCAAGAGCATCGAACCTTATATCGAGCCTTATCACAAGAAGGCACTCATCCTGGGCACTGGCGGAGCTTCAAAGGCTATCAACTTCGGTCTGAAATCGCTCGGACTGGAGACGATCTTCGTGAGTCGATACGAGCGTCCGGGTACAATCCAGTACGAAAAAATCACCCCTGAGGTCATCCAGGAGTATAATGTCATCGTTAACTGCACCCCTGTGGGCATGTATCCACACGTAGACGAGTGTCCTGCGCTGCCTTACGAGGCAATGGACAGCCACACCCTGCTCTACGACCTCATCTACAATCCCGACGAAACCCTCTTCATGAAGAAGGGCAAAGAACATGGAGCCACAGTAAAGAATGGCTTGGAAATGCTCTTGTTGCAAGCCTTTGCATCATGGGATTTCTGGCACCAGGAAAAATAAGCATATCATAAAATTCAAAGATCAAAGTTCAAAGTAAGAATATGAGTAACAATAGATATATGATGCGCGGTGTTAGCGCAGCAAAGGAAGATGTTCACAACGCTATCAAGAACATCGACAAGGGTATCTTTCCACAGGCTTTCTGCAAGATCATACCTGATATCTTGGGCGGCGACCCAGAGTATTGTAACATTATGCATGCCGACGGTGCAGGTACCAAGTCGAGCTTGGCTTACATGTACTGGAAGGAGACAGGCGACCTCTCTGTATGGAAAGGTATCGCTCAAGATGCTATCGTGATGAATACCGACGACCTGCTCTGCGTAGGCGCAGTAGACAACATCCTCGTAAGCTCTACCATCGGACGCAACAAGATGCTCATCCCAGGCGAGGTAATCTCAGCTATCATCAACGGTACTGACGACCTGCTCCACGAGATGCGCGAGATGGGTATCGGCATCTATCCTACCGGCGGTGAGACTGCTGACGTAGGCGACCTGGTTCGTACTATCATCGTTGACTCTACCGTTACCTGCCGCATGAAGCGCAGCGACGTCATCAACAACGCCAACATCCGTCCAGGCGATGTCATCGTAGGTCTTTCTTCTACAGGTCAGGCTACTTACGAGAAGAAGTACAACGGCGGTATGGGCAGCAACGGACTTACTTCTGCCCGCCACGATGTATTTGCCAAGTATCTCGCAGAGAACTATCCTGAGAGCTACGACCACGCCGTGCCAGACGAGTTGGTTTACAGCGGTAAGTATAAGTTGACTGATGAGGTAGAGGGTTCACCTATCAATGCCGGAGAACTGGTACTCTCTCCTACCCGTACCTACGCTCCTGTCATCAAGAAGCTTCTCGATGAGCTCCGCCCAGAGGTTCACGGTATGGTTCACTGCACCGGTGGTGCCCAGACCAAGGTTCTTCACTTCGTAGGCGAGAACTGCAAGGTAGTGAAGGACAACATGTTCCCTGTGCCTCCACTCTTCAAGGCGATCCACGACTGCTCAGATACCGACTGGAAGGAAATGTATCAGGTATTCAACATGGGTCACCGCATGGAGATCTACGTACGTCCTGAGGTTGCCGAGAAGGTTATCGCCATCAGCAAGAGCTTCAACATCGATGCCCAGATTGTGGGTCACATCGAAGAAGGCAAGCGCAGCCTGACCATCAAGAGCGAATTCGGAACATTCGAATACTAAAAATAGAATTAAAATTAATGGATAATAACAACATATTACAGAAGCTAGAAGGCTTAGAGAGCCGATACGAGGAAGTAAGCACCCTCATTACCGACCCAGATGTCATCGCCGACCAGCCACGCTACGTGAAGCTCACCAAGGAATGGAAAGACCTGGGTGACATCATGGACGCACGCAAGCGATACATCAACTGTCTGAATAGCATCAAGGAGGCAAAGGACATCCTTGCCAACGAGAGCGATCCGGAAATGAAGGAGATGGCTCGCGAAGAACTCAACGAGAACGAGGCGCTGCAGCCTAAACTCGAAGAAGAAATCAAGATTGCGCTGGTACCTAAGGACCCAGAAGACGCCAAGAACGTACAGATGGAAATCCGAGGCGGTGCCGGAGGCGACGAGGCTGCCCTCTTTGCAGGCGACCTATTTAATATGTATAAGAAATACTGCGAATCGAAGGGATGGACCGTCAGCGTGACTTCTGTTTCTGAAGGCGCAGTAGGTGGATACAAGGAAATCGACTTCGCCGTGAGCGGTACTGACGTTTACGGTACATTGAAGTACGAATCAGGTGTTCACCGTGTTCAGCGTGTGCCTGCTACTGAAACACAGGGCCGTATGCACACCTCAGCTGCTACCGTGGCCGTATTGCCAGAGGCAGACAAGTTTGAGGTGAACATCAACGAAGGAGACATCAAGTGGGATACCTTCCGAAGTTCAGGTGCCGGTGGTCAGAACGTGAACAAGGTGGAGTCTGGTGTACGTCTCCGCTACCCTTGGAAAAACCCTAACACAGGCGAGGTAGAGGAAATCCTCATCGAGTGTACCGAAACCCGTGACCAGCCAAAGAACAAGGAGCGTGCCTTGAGCCGCCTCTATACATTCATCCACGACCGTGAGCACCAGAAGTATGTTGACGATATCGCCAGCCGCCGCAAGAGCCTCGTTTCTACCGGCGACCGCAGTGCGAAGATCCGTACCTACAACTTCCCGCAGGGCCGTGTTACCGACCACCGTATCGGTTACACCACTCACGATCTCAACGGTTTCCTGGCAGGTGATATTCAGGACATGATTGATGCCCTGACCGTAGCCGAGAACGCAGAGAAGCTGAAAGAAACAGAATTGTAAAACCCCGATTCATCGTTCCGTGCTTCGGGGCGATGAATCATCATATCAATCCATTATGAACAGAAAAGAACTCGTAGAGCAGATTTTCGCCAAGAAGAGTTTCTTGTGCGTAGGTCTTGACACAGATATCAACAAGTTGCCTAAGTGCATCACCGAGAGTGAAGACATCCAGGGCGCAGAAGCCGAAATGATATTCAGATTCAACAAGGCTATCATCGACGCAACAGCCCCATACTGTGTGGCTTACAAGCCAAACCTGGCTTTCTATGAGAGCCGCGGAATCGATGGCATGATTGCCTTCGAAAACACCATCAAGTATCTCCACAGCCACTATCCCAACCACTTCATCATCGCAGATGCCAAGCGCGGCGATATCGGCAACACCAGCAAGATGTATGCCCAGACATTCTTCGAGGAGTACAATATCGACTCTGTAACCGTAGCACCTTATATGGGTGAGGATTCAGTCAAGCCATTCCTCGAGTATGACGGCAAGTGGGTTATCCTCCTGGCACTTACCAGCAACAAGGGTAGCCACGACTTCCAGCTCACAGAGGATAAGGAGGGCGAGCGCCTCTTCGAGAAGGTTCTCAAGAAGAGCCAGGAATGGGGCAACGATGAGAACATGATGTATGTAGTAGGCGCTACACAGGGCAAGATGTTCGAAGATATCCGCAAGGTGGCTCCTAACCACTTCCTCCTCGTACCGGGCGTAGGTGCACAGGGTGGCAGCCTGCAGGAGGTTTGCAAGTATGGCATCATCAAGGACTGCGGCTTGCTCGTCAACTCTTCCCGCGGCATCATCTATGCCAGCAACGGCGATGACTTTGCTGAGGTAGCAGGTCAGAAAGCTAAGGAACTCCAGGAGGAAATGGCAGCCGAGCTTGCCAAGCTGGGCTAAGCCTCCCTTCCGCTAGGCCTCCCGGCGGATTTGAAATCCGCCGTAAAAAAGGTTCGACCTATTAAACCAGGGGATTTGCAATCCCCCACCAAAAATAAGATTTTAGGCGCAAAGTATCTTGAAAAAGAGGCTTTGCGCCTAAAAAATACCCATTTGTTTGCGAAAAAAACAAAATATTACGAAAGAATGACAAGATTCTAAATTTATTTTGTTATTTTTGCAAACAAAATGTGTTTCCTAAAAGAGAATCTTGCAAGGAGACCCTAAGTAAAACAAACTAGAAGATTGATAAATATGGAATTTACCGCAGCGCAAATAGCCCAGTTCGTTCAGGGCCGTGTGGAAGGTGATGAGAACGCAACAGTCAACACCTTCGCTAAAATCGAAGAAGGCAAGAAAGGCGCTATCTCGTTCCTTTCAAACCCTAAATATACTCACTTCGTGTACGACACAAAGTCGAGCATCGTACTCATCGACGAGAACGTGGAATTGGATCATCCTGTTTCTACCACCCTCATTCGTGTGAAGAATGCATACGAGTGCGTGGCAAAGTTGCTCCAGATGTATGAATCAATGAAACCTAAGAAGACGGGTATCGATCCATTGGCTTTCGTTTCTCCAAAGGCTAAGGTGGCTGAGAACGTCTATATCGGTGCTTTCGCCTATATCAGCGATGGCGCAGAGGTGGGCGAAGGTAGTCAGATTTATCCTCACGCTTACATCGGCGAGGGTGTGAAGATTGGCAAGAATGCCCTCATCTACCCTCACGTAACCATTTATTACGGCTGTAAGCTCGGCGATAACGTGACTCTCCATGCAGGTTGCGTCATCGGTGCTGATGGCTTCGGCTTCGCTCCAGGACCTGATGGATATGACAAGATTCCTCAGATTGGTATCGTCACCATTGAGGATGATGTGGAGATTGGTGCCAACACTTGCGTTGACCGCTCTACTATGGGCTCTACCTACGTTCGCAAGGGCGTGAAGCTCGACAATATGGTTCAGATTGCTCACAACACCGACATCGGTGCCAACACCGTGATGTCTGCACAGGTGGGTGTAGCCGGCAGTACCAAGGTAGGCGAATGGTGTATGTTTGGAGGACAGGTGGGTCTCGCCGGTCACATCACCATCGGCGACAAGGTATTCCTCGGAGCACAGAGTGGTGTGCCAGGCAGCCTCAAGAGCGGCCAGCAGCTCATCGGTACTCCTCCTATGGAGCAGCGTGCTTACTTCAAGTCACAGGCCATCTTCCGTCGCCTGCCTGAGATGTACAAGGAACTCAACGACCTGAAGAAGCAGATTAAAGAATTAAAGAAAAATAAATAAAACTATATATAATTATGTCAAAACAGAAGACACTGAAAGGTAGCTTCTCTCTTTGCGGCAAGGGATTGCACACAGGCTTGAGCCTCACCGTGACTTTCAATCCTGCACCAGAGAACACCGGTTATAAGATACAGCGCATCGACCTCGAAGGCGAGCCTATCATCCAGGCTGTGGCTGAGAACGTCGTTGAAACCCAGCGTGGCACCGTACTCGGTAAGGGCGATATCCGCATCTCTACCATCGAGCACGGTATGTCAGCACTCTATGCCCTCGGCATCGACAACTGTTTCATCCAGGTAAACGGTCCTGAATTCCCTATCCTCGACGGCTCTGCATCCATGTATGTAGAGAAGATTCAAAGCGTGGGCATCCAGGAGCAGAATGCAGAGAAGGACTACTATATCATCCGTCATAAGATTGAGGTGAAGGACGACAACGGTTCTGTTATCACCATTCTTCCAGATGAGGAATTCAGTATCACGGCGATGTGTTCTTTCGAGAGCAAGTTCATCAACAGCCAGTTTGCTACCCTCGACAAGATGGAGACCTACGTTGACGAGATTGCTTCGGCACGTACCTTCGTATTCGTTCGCGATATCATGCCATTGCTCCAGGCTAACCTCATTAAGGGTGGAGACTTGGACAATGCCATCGTTATCTACGAGCGCCAGGTGGAGCAGGCTCAGCTCGATCAGCTCGCCGACCATCTCAAGGTGCCTCACATGGATGCCAGCAAGTTGGGTTACATCCAGCACCGTCCTTTACAGTGGGAGAACGAGTGTACTCGCCATAAGCTGCTCGACATCATCGGCGATATGGCGCTCATCGGCAAGCCTATCAAGGGTCGCATCATCGCTACCCGTCCGGGCCACACCGTGAACAACAAGTTCGCCCGTCTCATGCGCAAGGAGATTCGCAAGCACGAAATCCAGGCTCCTATCTACGATCCAAACGAGGAGCCAATCATGGATAACATCCGCATCCGTCAGCTCCTGCCTCATCGCTACCCAATGCAGTTGGTAGATAAGGTCATCGCCATGGGTCCTACCAGCATCGTGGGCGTTAAGAACGTAACCAGCAACGAGCCATTCTTCACCGGTCACTTCCCTGAGGAGCCTGTAATGCCAGGCGTTCTCCAGGTAGAGGCGATGGCACAGTGTGGCGGTCTGCTCGTATTGAACCAGTTGGAAGAGCCTGAGCGCTGGAGCACTTACTTCATGAAGCTCGACGATGTGAAGTTCCGCAAGAAGGTGGTTCCAGGCGATACCCTCCTCTTCCGTGTGGAGTTGCTCGCACCAGTGCGTCATGGCATCAGCTCTATGAAGGGCTACATGTTCGTAGGCGACCAGGTGGTGGCAGAGGCTACTTTCACTGCACAGATTGTTAAGAACAAGTAATAATAAGATAGAAATATGAATCAGATTAGTCCATTAGCGTTTGTTCATCCAGAGGCAAAACTCGGTGACAACAACATTATCGGTCCTTTCTGCTATATTGACAAGGACACCGTTTTGGGCGATAACAACGTATTGCAGAACAGCGTTACCATTCACGTGGGCGCTCGCATCGGCAACAATAATGAATTTTTCCCAGGCGCCAGCATCTCTACCAAGCCTCAGGACTTGAAGTTCAAGGGCGAACAGACTACCTGCGAGGTGGGCGATAACAACAGCATCCGTGAGAACGTTACTATCTCTCGTGGTACAGCCTCTAAGGGCAAGACCGTAGTAGGCAGCAACAACCTCCTGATGGAGACTGTTCACGTGGCTCACGACTGCGTGCTCGGCAGCGGCTTGATTATCGGCAACTCTACCAAGTTTGCCGGTGAGGTGGTAGTAGACGACAACGCCATCGTCAGCGCCAACGTTCTCGTTCACCAGTTCTGCCATATCGCAGGTTACGTAATGATCCAGGGCGGTTGCCGTTTCTCTCAGGATATTCCTCCATACATCATTGCCGGCAAGGAGCCAACCCGCTACTGCAGCATCAACCTCATCGGTCTGCGCCGTCGCGGTTTCAGCAATGAGACCATCCAAAACATCCACGAGGCTTACCGTCTGCTCTACAGCAAGGGTATTTTGAAGGAAGGTATCGAGGAAATCAAGAAGAATCTTGAGGTTACCAAGGAGATTCAGTATATTATCGACTTCGTAGAGAGTTCTCAGCGAGGCATTATCCGATAAAAGTAAAAGGGTAAAAAAGTAAAAAGGTAAAAAGAGCATCCTTGCATAGGTTTATGAAACGAGCAAGGATGCTTTTTTCTTGAATATAAAGAATGATATATGAAAACATTGATTGTGGTTTTAGGTCCTACCGGTGTAGGTAAAACGGAGCTTTGCCTTTCACTGGCAGAGCATCTCGCTATACCTATTATCAATGCCGACTCCCGCCAGATCTTCGCCGAACTCCCCATCGGAACCGCAGCCCCTACTGCCGAACAGCAGCAGCGGGTAAAGCATTATTTCGTAGGAAACCACCACATCGAAGATTATTACAGCGCTGCCCAATACGAGGCTGATGTGATGAATCTCCTGCAGGAAGACATCTTCAAGAATCACGATGTGGCTCTGCTTACAGGTGGCAGCATGATGTATATCGATGCTGTATGCAAAGGAATCGACGACATCCCTACTGTTCGTGACGACATCCGCACTTGGATGAAACAGCGTCTGGAAGAGGAAGGGCTGGAGGCGCTGGTAGAAGAACTCCACAAGATGGATCCGGAGCACTGGGCGATAGTAGACAGGAAGAATCCACGCCGCGTGGTTCATGCCCTGGAAATCTGCCATCAAACCGGCAAGACTTATACTTCTTTCCGCACAGCCGAAAAGAAGCAGCGCCCTTTCCGCATCATCAAGATAGGTCTGAACCGCGACAGAACTGAACTCTACGACCGCATCAACCAGCGTGTACTGATGATGATGGACGAAGGTCTGGAGGCAGAAGCACGCAGCGTATATCCGCAGAAGGGACTCACCTCGTTGAGAACCGTAGGCTACAAAGAAATGTTCTCTTACTTTGACGGCGAGATAGACCGCGATGAAGCTATCAGACAAATCCAGTCGCACAGCCGTGAATACATGCGCAAGCAGCTTACCTGGTTTAAGCGGGATACCACTATCCAATGGTTCCATCCAGAACAGCAAGAAGAAATCCTTGCGTATATTGATAAAGAAATAGGATAACTCTTAGTCCCTTTTTACTAAGAGTTATCCTAAAGTAAGGCTTGACCCCTTATTTTAAGGGGTCAAGTGGGTAAACTTACTGATTTTCAAGCACTTAACATACATAATACGGTAAAACTCCGTAACAAGGTAGCAAACTAACTGATTTTCAGATATTTAACATACATAAAACCGTAAAACGCGGTAGATGGGTATCAGCAGATAAAGAGGAAAGATCGATATTCTCCCCCTTTATATCCAATCAAGAATTTCCTTGAAATATGAGATGCGGCGGAGTTTCGGGTGTTCATACTCTTCAGTCTTCTCATGCGCCCAGATAGATTGGGCAGGAATATGGATGGCAGAACAGCCGATGCTCAGCGCAGGAGCAATATCACTTTTGAAACTGTTACCCACCATCACGAGTTCTGAAGGCTGGACATCCAACTCCCTACAGAGGCGGCGGTAAGCTTCAGGCTTTTTATCGCTCACGATACTTACCACATCAAAATAACGCTGCAACCCCGAGCGCCATAATTTATTCTCCTGATCCTGCAACTCTCCCTTCGTAAAGACGGCAAGTTTCAATCCCCTGCCCTCATTCTTCTTTTCATGCAGCAGAGCCAGCGTCTCCTCTACCCCCTCCAGCGGTTTGGCATCAAGATGCAGCAGACTCTTTCCCAGCCCTATAATCTGAGCAATCACATAGGCAGAAATCTTGCCCTTACTTACCTTCACGGCATTCTCTACCAGCGAAATGGTGAAAGCCTTGCAGCCATACCCCAAGTCAGCCATATTACCACTTTCCGTCTCCAGAAGAGCGGCAGAAATTTCTTTCTCTTTTCCGTATTCAGAAAGAAGTTCGCAATATTCATGCTCCACCTCTTCGAAATATTCCTGTAATGCCCAGAGCGTATCATCGGCATCGAAGGCTATCGCCCTGATATCTTTAAATCTATCCATTTTCATGTTTGTTATGTTTTACACCTTATTATATATAGGCGTTCTGACTGCAAAGATACTACTTTCTTTCAGAAAAACAGAAGAAAAATCGTTTTTAACAAGAATGTAACATCTGTTTAAATAGCCTGTAACATTTCCTACGTACTTTTGCAGCCGAAAAGAAGGAGAAAATGGATAACTCCCGCAAATAAGGGAAAGAAATGTCCCCCACAAAGTAAACAATAACAATAAACATTAAGATAATAATGGGTACAATTTATTTATGTATTGTGATCTTCCTGCTCTGTCTAGCAGTGTTCGATCTCTTCGTAGGAGTCAGCAACGATGCTGTCAACTTCCTGCAATCTGCCATCGGAGCTAAGGTGGCTAAGTTTCGCACGGTGCTGATTATCGCATCCTGCGGTGTGGTTCTCGGAGCCATCATGTCATCGGGAATGATGGATATCGCCCGCCATGGTCTCATAAGTCCTGAACACTTTACATTCGAAGAGGTAATGACGCTCTTCCTGGCGGTCATGGTGACTGATGTCATCATCCTGGATGTGTTCAACACCTTAGGTATGCCAACCTCTACTACCGTCTCTCTGGTATTCGAGTTGCTGGGTGGTGCTTTCATCCTCGCTACATTGAAGATGTATGGCGACGACAGCCTCAACTATGGCGTATTGCTCAATAGCAACAAGGCGTTGGAGGTAATCATGGGTATCTTCTCATCTGTCATCATTGCCTTCGTGTTTGGTGCCTTTGTGATGTGGCTTTCCCGTATCATTTTCACCTTTAACTACCGCAAGCACAGCCGCTACAGCATCGCTATCTTCGGCGGTATCGCCTTTACAGCCCTCTCTTACTTCATCTTCATGAAGGGTTTGGGCAAGAGTCCTTACCTGCCTGCTGAGGTGCGCGATTACATCGACCAGAATCTCGGTTTCCTCATCTGCATCACCTTCGTGGTATCTGCTGTTGTAATGGAATTCCTGCACCTCTGCCGTGTCAACATCTTCAAGTTTACAGTGCTGATGGGTACTTTCGCCCTGGCTATGGCTTTCGCTGGTAACGACCTGGTAAACTTCATCGGTGTGCCTCTGGCTGGTCTCTCTTCTTATCAGGACTATATGGCAAATGCCAACGGTGCAGCGCCAGACCAGTTTATGATGACTTCATTGATGGAGAGTGCCAAGACTACTCCAGGCTTCCTGCTTGCTGCCGGTGCCATAATGATTATCGCCATGGCGACATCCAAGAAAGCACAGAACGTAATCAAGACTTCTGTTGACCTGAGCCGTCAGGACGAAGGCGATGAGATGTTCGGCAGTTCTTCTGCAGCCCGCGTGATTGTACGCAACTGCCAGGCTACAGATTCATGGTTGAAGCAGTTTATGCCAAAGGCACTGATGAACTGGATCAACAGCCGTTTCGACAAGAATGATGTTGAACTCGAGGAGAGTGCTGCTTTCGACGTGGTTCGTGCAGCCGTAAACCTGGTACTTGCTTCTATGCTGATCACCATCGGTACCAACCTGAAGTTGCCTCTCTCTACCACCTACGTTACCTTCATGGTAGCTATGGGTTCTTCACTTGCTGATAGAGCATGGAGCCGCGAGAGTGCCGTATTCCGTGTAACAGGTGTATTAAGTGTAATCGGTGGTTGGTTCATCACAGCCGGTGTAGCTTTCGCAGCCTGTGCCATTGTTTGTATCATCATGCACTTCGGTGGTGTGGGCATCCAGGCTTGCTTCATGGGCTTGGTTATCTACCTGCTCATCCGCAGCAACATCCAGTATAACAAGAAGGCTAAGGAAGAGAGCAAGAGTACTACCTTCCAACTGATGATGCGTTCTCGCGACCCAGAGATTGTATGGGATTTGCTTCGCCGTCAGGTTTCACGCACCCAGTCTTACGTCTGCCACTTCGCCCTGAACGAGTTCAACCAGATTATGGATGGTCTTGCCAACGAGAATACCCGCAACCTTCGTCATGCCAACAAGGATCTGAAGAAGGAACAGGATATGCTGAAGAAGTTCCGCCGTCAGGAGATGCTCGGTTTGAAGAAATCGCCTATCGAGATTGCCATCGAGCGCAACACCTGGTTCCATCTGGGTGCCAACAGCAACCAGCAGTTTATCTACTCTCTGCGCCGTATGCTCGACCCAATCAAGGAACATGTTGACAACAACTTCAATCCGCTTCCTGCTGAATACATCAAGGAGTTTGCTCCTGTACGCCAGAAGATCAACGACCTGATGCGCATGAGCTGCGAACTGATTGAAACTGGCAGATATGACAGCTATCGCGAGATACTTGCCGAGGCAGATGCCTGCAAAGACGAGCTTTCAGTTCTCCGCAAGAAGCATATCGACCGCATCCAGCACATGACTGACAATACGCTGATGCAGATTTCTCTGGTTTATCTCAACGTACTGCAGGAGAGTCAGGAATTCCTGAGTGTGATGAGACATCAGTTAAGAGCTGCAAAGAAGTTTATGGAAAAGTAAATTTTCTCTGACATCTTGTCATGAAACTACTTTTTGGTATATCTGTTGCTTGTTGACAGATGACAGCGGATAACAAGAGTGTTATTTCGCTATCACAATATAATCTGAAAAGGTTAGTTTCTCATAGGTTAAGATTGTTAGGTTTAGTTTTTAGAAAAAAGTTTTAGGTTTTTAGTTAGATAAGGGCTCCAAGTGCTAGTGATTAGTATTTGGAGCCATTTTTTTTGCCCAAATATTTGGCTATTAAGAAGAAATGTTGTAATTTTGCAGCCGATTTCTGAAAAGAATCATCATATTCAATAACCCGAGTGCTTGGTAAACCTCGTAAAAAACAAGAAAATGGACAAGAAAAAAACTCAAGTGAGCGTGCTGTTTATGCTTTTCAGCATCCTCTTCTGCGTTTGCCTGATTGCAGCAAACGTACTCGAAACAAAGCAAATCGCCTTCGGGCCAGTTTCCCTTACCGGTGGACTCATCGTATTCCCTGTAAGTTACATCATCAACGATGTGGTATGTGAAGTATGGGGCTATCAGAAAGCGCGTCTGTTGATCTGGACCGGCTTTGCGATGAACTTCTTCTTCGTGGCACTGGGTGCTATCTGCGATGTAATTCCTGCAGCGCCTTATTGGACCAATGATGCCGGTTTTCATGCCATCTTCGGTCTGGCACCCCGCATTGCAGCAGCCTCTTTCGTAGCCTTCATCATCGGTTCGTTTGCTAATGCTTATGTAATGAGCGTGATGAAAATCCGCGATGGTGGCAAGCATTTCTCTGCCCGTGCCATCCTCAGTACCATTGCAGGTGAGAGTTGCGACAGTCTTATCTTCTTCCCACTTGCCCTGGGCGGTGTGGTGCCTACATCAGAATTGCCTTGGCTCATGCTCTGGCAGGTGATACTGAAGACAGCCTACGAGATTGTGGTATTGCCTCTGACCATCCGTGTAGTGAAATACGTAAAGAAGCATGAAGGTGAAGATGCATACGACAATAACATCTCCTACAATGTATTCAAGATCTTCAGCCTCGGCTAAAAGACATCAGTAAATATCAAACATTAAAACATTACCAAGCGTGGATAGAAAAGAAGACGGTCTTCAGGCATTAGGTGCCAAGACTACATATAGAATGGATTATGCGCCAGAGGTGCTCGAAACTTTCGTGAACAAGCATCCTGGCAACGATTACTGGGTACGTTTCAACTGCCCTGAGTTTACATCGCTCTGCCCTATTACGGGACAGCCAGATTTCGCAGAGATTCGCATCAGCTATATTCCTGACGTAAAGATGGTAGAGAGCAAGAGTCTGAAACTTTATCTCTTCAGTTTCCGCAACCATGGCGATTTCCATGAAGACTGCGTAAACATCATCATGAAGGATCTCATCAAACTGATGGACCCTAAATATATAGAGGTAACAGGCATCTTTACTCCTCGTGGCGGCATCAGCATCTGGCCGTATGCCAACTATGGCAAGCCAGGCACCAAATACGAGAAACTGGCAGAGCAGAGATTCGCTACTCACGAATAAAAACAAGAAACCTCGGAAGATTGGCAGATTGCTTTTCTTCCGAGGTTTTTTATTGTTTATTGCTGATGAAATTATGGGAACTGAGGATAATCCTCGAAGCGAGGCTTGCGCTTCTCAAGGAATGCCTTGCCGCCCTCCTGAGCCTCATCCATCGTATAATAGAGCATCGTGGCATCGCCAGCCAACTCCTGAATACCAGCCTGACCATCCAGTTCGGCATTCAAGCCAGCCTTGATCATACGGAGTGCCAGAGGCGAACGTTCCATCATGATTTCAGCCCACTCTACACAGGTATCTTCCAACTTTTCGAGAGGCACCACCTTGTTCACCATTCCCATCTCTTCAGCCTCCTTGGCAGAATACTGCTTGCAGAGGAACCAGATTTCGCGAGCCTTCTTCTGACCCACCATTCTTGCCAGATAAGAAGAACCGAAACCGGCATCGAAGCTTCCTACCTTAGGACCAGTCTGTCCGAAGATGGCATTCTCTGAAGCGATGGTCAGGTCGCACATCACATGAAGCACATGACCGCCACCGATGGCATAACCATTCACCATAGCGATAACCGGCTTTGGCAAACGGCGAATCTGCATCTGTACATCAAGCACATTCAGGCGAGGCACACCATCGTTACCCACATAACCGCCTCGGCCCTTTACATGCATGTCACCTCCTGCACAGAACGCCTTATCGCCAGCACCCGTCAGGATGACCACACGGATATCCAGACAGTCGCGGCAATAGTTGAATGCCTGTGCCATCTCCCAAGTGGTCAACGGCGTGAAGGCATTACGGTAGCGCTCACGGTTGATGGTAATCTTAGCGATATGATTATACTCCTCGAAGATGATTTCCTTGAAATCAAAACCTTCTATTTTTTTCCATTCTCTCATTTTATTACTTTGAACTTTGAATTTTGAACTTTGAACTTTGAACTTTATGATTACTTACTATCTTATTCTTTTGTCAGAACTATCAGTTATAGTTCCTTATAAGTCATCTATCAGCACTTCTGAACGGCTTCCAGCATCTCGTTATCTACATCCATATCGGTGAAAATCTCCAGGAGCATCGGGCGCTCGCTCTCGGCATGAATCAATTGGCTGATGCCCTGTTCCATCTCTTCCATCGTATGAGCTGCGAGATATTTTACCTCATTCTGACTACAGATTCCTTCAGCCGTTGCATGATGCTTTGCCATTATTATTTCTTCACGAGCCTGACTCTCCTTTAATCCCTGGAACTTGCCAAAGATGGCACCGCCACCATTATTGAGCACGATGATACGGAGCTTGCCGTTCAGATTTCTACTCCAGAGCGCATTCTGGTCATAGAAGAAACTCAGGTCGCCGAGAACGCAGTATACATGCTTATCAGACTTGTTCTTGCACATCGAGAAACCTACAGCCGTAGAAAGAGAACCTTCTATGCCGTTCACACCACGATTGCAGTAAACATGGCGGTCGGCATACAGATTCATCAACCGGATGGCAGAACTGTTACCGGAGATGACGCTGCTCATCAGACCAGGAAGGAATGTATCGAATTCGCGGTCATAGATACCATCGTCCTGAGCATCTTTACCGCCTAAGGTGAACGCTTTGAAATCCTGAGGCTCAACCTTCTGAAGCTGGCTGAAGAATTCCTTTACGGTAGCCAGACTGCTGAACTCAGGCTTGAAGTTCTCTTTGCGTTCATAGCTTTTAGCCAACGCGTCCATCCACAATTTGCGATAATCCTCCCAGTGGTTGTGCCAGCCAAAATTATCCAACCATGACATGGCATCACTGTTTGGCAAATCCATCACTTTAGTAAGATGCATGAACGTATCTTCGATATCAGCCTCTTGCGAAATTCTTATCTGCTCAACTCCTTTAAGCGAACGCAGATAAGATTTCAGTTTCTTGCTTACAATATGTCCACCTATATAAACCACCAGGTCAGGACGGAATCTTTCATCGTCCTTTATTTCATCCAGCAAATTCTCGAAAGCGCCATACAGGGTGGTTTTATTCCAATCTTCTCCCAGTTCTTCCTGAACCTTATATAAATAAGGTGGCATTGCCAGAGATTCCCATAATATAGGCATTCGGTCAATATAAGCCAACAAGTCTACATATTTTTCGGTATTGTCCAACTGTCCTATTACCAACAATGGCCGTTTGGCTTCTAACACACATTCAAAAGGGGTCCCATCAAATGTGTCAATATTTGCCCTGCAGTAAGCAACCTCTATCTTGCGCTCTACGGGCAAAGTTTCTTTCGTAAACGAATAGAAAGGCTCAGAGATAGGTACATTGATGTGTACAGGTCCCTTTACCCGCCCCATGCTTTTCAACAGCGCTTCGTTGACCAGCCGGTTGCAATACCAATGCATCTCTTCCTGCTGCTCACCTTCGAACACTTCTGGCAGAGATACCGATTTTCTTACCATCTGCCCCAAAGCATCAGGCTGAGGAAGCGTCTGACCATCCAGCTGGTTGATCCACTGTGCCGGTCTGTCGGCAGAAATCACTATGAGCGGGATTTGCTGATAATAAGCCTCAGCTACTGCCGGATAAAGATTGAGCAATGCAGAACCCGAAGTCACACACACTACGACAGGCTGATAACCTTCAGCCATAGAAAGTCCAAGAGCTTGGAAGCCGGCACTACGTTCGTCGGTTACAGGATAGCAAGTGATGTCTTCACACTCGTTGAGATTGTGAACTATGGCTGCATTTCTGCTGCCCGGACACACTACAGCATGGCGAACACCATGCGCTACCAGTAAACTTGTCAAAATATTGACGTTTTCTTTATTGCTATACATTTCACCTTATTTTTTAGGTTATTTTTATGTTTTCAGATTCTTGAAGACCCTTTGTCTTTTAGCATTATAAAATCAGAATGAATCCCTATCATTTTCTCTGCAAGACCTTTACAGAACCGACAGAATGGTCTGCATCTTAGCTTCAGTTTCCTTCCACTCCTTCTCCATCTCGCTCTCCTTCAGCAATCCGCCTCCGGCATAGAGTTCGCAGGAACCATCATCCAGGATATTCATGCAGCGCAGGGAAACATAGAGATGCGTCTTACCTTTCGGCGAAATCGGTCCCACAAAACCACTGTAGTATTTGCGCGACTGATGTTCATGCTGCAGGATAAACCGGCGAGCTTCATCCTTCGGTATTCCGCAGACGGCAGGCGTAGGATATAAGGCATCGAGCACATCGCCCAGACGCCCCGTATCATGCAGACGGAAAGCGATGTCGGTACGGAGATGATAGAGATTGGCAGCCATCGTGGTATAAGGTCCCTTCTTCTGATAATCATCCGAAAAGACCTTGATGCAATCCTCGATATAATCGGTTACATACTGCTGTTCCTCTCTGTTCTTCTCCGACCATTCTATCCCTTCTACCGGATAATCGGCTTCGGTCTTGGAAGGTTCAGCCTTTTGGGTGCCTGCCAGCGACATGGTTGCCATCTGATTCTGTTCACCTTTGAGCAGAATTTCAGGTGTAGCCATCAGCCATAAACCCGACTGGGGTGTATAAATCAAGGCTACAAAAAGACGGGGATACATCCGGCAGGTCTTCAGAAACAGAGCCTTTAAAGAGTCTGAATCCTGCACAACTGAAGCATTGGCTGTATTCTGCACATCTGAAGGCTTGCCGGCATCTTGCACTGCTGAAGTCTGGACAGATCCTAAAGGCTGCCGATTGCTCTGAATACGCAGTTTTCTTGCCAGAACAATCTTGCTGAATTTACCTTCAGAGAGCTGCCGGTGAAAGCATTCAAACTCCCTTGCATAGGCTTCAAAATTACGTCCCGACGTAGATTCTGCTACGTCACGACGTAAATCCTGCTGCGTCACGACGTAGGAAGTGCCGCATCGCGATGCATTTTCAGCCCCCTCGGCAGAGAGAAGTTTGCTTTCATCCGGATGCATCAGCACCACGGGACATTCGCTGGATGGCGCGAAAGGAGCTATCACGAAACCTTCCTTGCCATTCAGTTCTGCCACAGAAGAGAGAACCTCAGGTTCTCCCACATGCTGAGCCACATAGGTAGCATGGTGCAGATAAGGCAGACGATAATACGCAAAAGCTATCATACCTTTGTTTCTGCCCCCTTTTTCTGATTATCTTTCTTTGGAGTGAACACATAGTTGGTTACCTGTACGGTACAGATTACCTCACCAGCCGTATTCTTGATATCCACCTGCCAGGTATGCAAGGTTCTGCCCTTGTGCACAATCTTGGCAAAGGCAGTAACCGTATCGCCCTCGCTGACCGCCTGAACATGAGTACCGCTCACGTTGATGCCCACGGCAATCTGTCCCGGACAGAGCGCCAGGGAACCGATACCCGCCACATTCTCGGCAAGAGCCAAAGAAGCACCTCCACTCAAGAAGCCGAAAGGTTGGCGATTACGCTCATCTACCTTCATCGTTGCCTGAAGCGTATCAGGCTCAGGGGTAGAAATGAAATGCATTCCGAGGGTCTTGGATAATCCATCAGTCTTGCTGATTCTTTTTACTAATTCATCTATGTTCATCTTATTATCTCCTATTTTTTCGTATTTTGTTATTGATTCAGAGCTATTCGTTTTCTCATCGCTCCAAAGTATGTTTCTGATAAACTCAACGCAAAGGTAAGACTTTCTTTAGAGAAAACAAAATTTATCGCACTTTTTATTTGATAAAGGGCAAACTTTACATACCTTTTCCTTTCTTTAATAATAAAAAACATAAAAAACGGCATATAGTTCAGATTTATTTTGTATTTTTGCACCAAAAATAAGAAAATAAAAGATATATCTGAATAGAATATGAACATTTTAGAGCTAAGCGAACAGGAAATCGTTCGCAGACAGAGTCTTCAGACATTGCGCGAGATGGGTATCGACCCATACCCAGCAGCAGAGTTTCCAACCAATGCATTCAGCACAGATATCAAAGCTGAATTCAAGGACGAGGACGAGCCACGCCAGGTAGTTATCGCCGGACGTATGATGGGTCGCCGCGTAATGGGTAAAGCTAGCTTCGCTGAGTTGCAGGACTCAAAGGGAAGAATCCAGGTTTATATCGCCCGCGACGAGATTTGTCCAGACGAGAACAAGGACCTTTATAATACTGTATTCAAGAAACTTCTCGATATCGGTGACTTCATCGGTGTAAAGGGTTTCGTATTCCGCACACAGACTGGCGAGATTTCTGTTCACGCCAAGGAACTGTGCCTGCTCTCTAAGAGCTTGAAGCCACTCCCTATCGTGAAGTATAAGGATGGCGTGGCTTACGACAAGTTCGATGATCCGGAGTTGCGTTACCGCCAGCGCTACGTTGACCTCATCGTTAATGATGGCGTAAAGGATACTTTCATGCAGCGTGCTACCGTACTCCGCACACTCCGCAGCGTACTCGACAACGCAGGTTATACTGAGGTAGAGACTCCTACCCTGCAGAGCATTGCCGGTGGTGCTTCTGCCCGCCCATTCATCACCCACTTCAATGCGCTCGATCAGGATATGTACATGCGTATCGCTACCGAGCTCTACCTGAAGCGCCTCATCGTAGGTGGTTTCGAGGGTGTTTATGAAATCGGCAAGAACTTCCGCAACGAGGGTATGGACCGCAACCACAACCCTGAGTTTACCTGTATGGAGCTTTATGTTCAGTACAAGGACTACAACTGGATGATGGCTTTCACAGAGAAGTTGCTCGAAACGATCTGTATCGCCGTAAACGGTAAGCCAGAGCGCGAGATTGATGGCAACATCATCAGTTTCAAGGCTCCATATCGCCGTCTGCCTATCCTCGATGCCATCAAGGAAAAGACCGGTTTCGACTGCAACGGCAAGACAGAGGAAGAGATCCGCGCATTCTGCAAGGAGAAGGGCATGGACGTAGATGAGACCATGGGTAAGGGTAAGTTGATTGATGAGCTCTTCGGTGAGTTCTGCGAGGGCACTTTCCTCCAGCCAACCTTCATCACCGACTATCCTGTAGAGATGTCTCCATTGACCAAGATGCACCGTTCTAAGCCAGGCTTGACCGAGCGTTTCGAGTTGATGGTAAACGGTAAGGAGCTTGCCAATGCATACTCTGAGCTCAACGACCCAATTGACCAGGAAGAGCGTTTCATCGACCAGATGAAGCTTGCTGACAAGGGTGATGACGAGGCAATGATCATTGACCAGGACTTCCTCCGTGCCCTCCAGTATGGTATGCCTCCAACATCAGGTATCGGTATCGGTATCGACCGCTTGGTCATGTTGATGACCGGCAAGACCTTCATTCAGGAGGTACTGTTCTTCCCACAGATGAAGCCAGAGAAGAAGATGCCACAGAGCACCATCAAGGAATGGGCAGAGATTGGCGTGCCAGAGGATTGGGCATACGTGCTCCGCAAGGCAGGCTTCAACCTCATCTCTGATATCCGTGAAGAAAAGGCTCAGGGTCTCCAGCAGAAAATCGGCGAAATCAACAAGAAGTACAAGCTCGGCTACGAGAAGCCTTCTGTTGACGACATCCAGGGCTGGATTGATCGTAGTAATGTTGAATGTTGATTGTTGAATGTTGAATTATGAGCAGCGCAAAAGATTTACTTATGACCAAGAGTATGGATTTTGCTGTACGCATCGTTAATCTATACAAATGGTTATGTAACGAGAAGAAGGAGTTTGTTTTAAGCAAACAACTCCTTCGTTCTGGTACTAGTATCGGAGCTAATCTTTCCGAAGCTCAGTCAGCAATCAGCAAAGCAGACTTTGCTGCAAAGGTTTACATTTCTCTCAAAGAAAGTAAAGAGACATTATATTGGATAGAGCTTTTGTATCGAACTAAATACTTAGACGAAAAGCTATACCTATATATAAGGATGCCAATGAAATGGTAAGTCTTCTTGCTTCTGTTACTAAGAAATTACAACCAGACAGCCATTAAGTCTCACAACATCCAGCATGCAAGGCGTATGCCAACTCAACATTCAACATTCAACATTCAACATTAACATGTATAATTGCGGTAAAATAGCGATAATTGGCGGCGGTAGCTGGGCTACGGCAATAGCCAAGATTGTGGTGGGTCATACTCATCACATAGGCTGGTATATGCGTCGCGATGACCGCATCGAGGACTTCAAGCGCATGGGGCACAACCCTGCCTATCTGATGTCGGCACGATTCAATGTAGATGAGATTTTCTTCTCTTCCGACATCAACAAGATAGTGCAGAACTACGATACACTCGTGTTCGTCACCCCGTCGCCTTATCTGAAGAATCATCTCAAAAAGCTCAAGACGCGACTCAGCGACAAGTTCATCATCACAGCCATCAAAGGTATTGTGCCTGATGAAAACCTCGTTTGCTCAGAGTATTTCCATCAGGTTTACGATGTGCCTTACGAGAACCTCGCCTGCATCGGAGGTCCTTCTCATGCCGAGGAGGTGGCACTGGAGCGACTGAGCTATCTCACCGTGGGCTGTAGCGATACCGAAAAGGCGCGTGCCTTCGCCAACGATTGTCTGGCGAGTGAATTCATCAAGACCAAGACTTCGAGCGATGTCATCGGTATCGAATACTCTTCGGTTCTGAAGAACGTATACGCCATCGCAGCAGGTATCTGTGGCGGACTGAAGTATGGTGACAACTTCCAGGCGGTACTCATGTCAAATGCCGTTCAGGAGATGCACCGCTTCCTGACAGCCGTCCACCCTATCGACCGAAGCATGTACGACTCAGTTTATCTGGGCGACTTGCTCGTAACAGGTTACAGCAACTTTTCCCGCAACCGCACCTTCGGAACCATGATAGGCAAGGGCTACAGCGTGAAGAGTGCGCAGATAGAGATGGAGATGATTGCAGAAGGATATTTCGGCACCAAGTGTATGAAGGAAATCAATCGCCACATGCACGTCAACATGCCGATTCTCGATGCTGTATATAATATATTGTACGAGCGCATCAGTCCGCAAATCGAAATCAAACTCTTGACCGACTCGTTCAGATAGGCACATCCTATCCTTCGGTTTCGGCAGAAGAGTTTGTCTTCAAGTAGTAACATTAACACATTCATTTAGAAATTAAAAGAAAAAATGAAAAGTATCAGCTTAAACATTACAAAGGCTGCATCATTCCTTGCAGAAGGTGCAGTAAAGGCTTACGAGCCTAAGGTTAAGGCCGCTCAGGAAGCTCTTGAGAACGGCACTTGTGAAGGTAACGATTTCTTGGGATGGTTGCATTTGCCATCTTCTATCACTCCTGAGTTCCTCAATGAGATTCAGGCTGTTGCCAATACTTTGCGCGAAAAGTGTGAGGTGGTTGTTGTAGCAGGTATCGGTGGTAGCTACCTCGGTGCACGCGCCGTTATCGAAGGCCTCGGCAACTCTTTCGCTTGGCTCGTAAACGACAAGAAGAACCCTACTATCCTCTTCGCAGGTAACAATATCGGTGAGGACTACCTCTTCGAGCTGACTTCTTTCTTGAAGGACAAGAAGTTTGGTGTCATCAACATCTCTAAGTCTGGTACCACTACTGAGACTGCTCTCGCTTTCCGTCTTTTGAAGAAGCAATGCGAGGATCAGCGCGGTAAGGAAGAGGCTAAGGATGTTATCGTAGCTGTAACCGACGCCAAGAAGGGTGCTGCACGTACTTGTGCTGACAAGGAGGGCTACAAGAGCTTCATCATCCCTGACAATGTAGGTGGCCGTTTCTCTGTTTTGACCCCAGTAGGTTTGTTGCCTATCGCAGTAGCTGGTTTCGATGTAAAGCAGCTCGTTGCTGGTGCGGCTGACATGGAGAAGGCTTGCGGCAAGGACGTAGCTTTCGAGGAGAATCCTGCTGCTATCTATGCAGCTACACGTCAGGCTCTCTATACTCAGGCTGGCAAGAAGATTGAGATTGTATGCAACTTCCAGCCTAAACTTCACTACTTCGCTGAGTGGTGGAAGCAGCTCTATGGTGAGAGCGAGGGTAAGGACCAGAAGGGTATCTTCCCAGCAGCTTGCGACTTCACTACCGACCTTCACTCTATGGGCCAGTGGATTCAGCAGGGCGAGCGCTCTATCTTCGAGACTGTTATCAGCGTAGAGACTCCTAACGAGAAGTTACTCTTCCCTCACGATGATGAGAACCTCGACGGTTTGAACTTCCTCGAGGGCAAGCGTGTTGACGAGGTGAACAAGATGGCAGAGCTCGGTACACGTCTGGCTCACGTTGACGGTGGTGTTCCTAACATCCTGGTTAACGTACCAGAGTTGAACGCTTACTACCTCGGTCAGCTGATCTACTTCTTCGAGAAGGCTTGCGGTATCAGCGGTCTCTTGGAAGAGGTAAACCCATTCAACCAGCCTGGTGTTGAGGCATACAAGAAGAATATGTTCGCATTGCTCAACAAGCCAGGTTATGAGGCAGAGAGCAAAGCTATCCAGGAGCGCTTGAAGAATGAATAATTGATGAAGGAAATTATTTTTAAATATATGAAAGAACACGGCTTTGGGGAATTCAACCCTAAAGCCGTGCTTTTTGATATGGACGGCGTGCTGTACAACAGTATGCCAAATCATGCTGTGGCATGGCAGGAATCGATGAAACAGTTTGATATCCACATGACAGCAGCCGATGCTTATGCCACCGAAGGAGCCCGAGGCATTGACACCATCCAGATGATGGTGAAGAAGCAGAAGGGCATCGACATCACGCTGGACGAAGCACAGAAGATGTATGATGTGAAGACCGAAATATTCCACTCGATGCCTACTGCCGGAATATTTCCTGGCGTAAAGGAAATCATGCAGAAGATTAAAGATGCCGGCATGCAGGTAGGAGTGGTAACAGGAAGCGGACAGCGCCCGCTCATCATGCGACTGCTCAACGACTTCGGCGATTTTTTGGATGAAGCACATATCGTAACCGCCTATGATGTAAAGCGCGGCAAACCAAATCCTGACCCATATCTCATGGGATTGCAGAAGGCAGGAAACCTGAAACCCTGGGAAGGCATCGTGGTAGAGAATGCTCCTTTGGGCGTCCGTGCCGGCGTGGCAGCCAACATTTTTACGGTAGCAATTAACAGCGGTCCGCTACCAGATGAAGAATTATCCAATAAGGGTTGCAATCTACTCTATCACCAGATGACTGAATTCTGTGATGACTTTGAAAACCTGATTGCTAAGGCTTAATCCGGTTCACCCACAGATATTCTGACTTATTCAATAAAAAGACATCATTAAAAACATATAATGACATGAATAGAAAAGTAGCTTTAATTACAGGTATTACAGGCCAGGATGGTTCATACTTGGCTGAATTATTGTTGGAAAAAGGGTATGATGTTCACGGAACTATCCGCCGATCATCTACCGACTACCGCGAAAGAATTGCCCATTTGGAAGGTACACCTAATTTCCATCTTCACTATGCTGACCTCGGTGACTCTATGAGTATCATCCAGGTAATGAACAAGGTGAAACCTACTGAGGTATATAATCTGGCAGCACAGAGCCACGTACAGGTGAGCTTCGACTCCCCTGAGTTTACAGCAGATGTAGATGCTACCGGTGTGCTCCGTATCCTGGAGGCTATCCGCCAATGCGGTCTGGAGAAGACCTGCCGTATGTATCAGGCTTCAACATCTGAGCTCTACGGTAAGGTAGAAGAGGTTCCGCAGAACGAGAACACTCCATTCCACCCTTATTCTCCATACGCTGTTGCCAAGCAGTATGGTTTCTGGATTGTCAAGGAGTATCGTGAGGCTTATGATATGTTCTGCTGCTCGGGTATCCTCTTCAATCATGAAAGTGAGCGCCGTGGTGAGACTTTCGTAACCCGCAAGATTACTTTGGCTGCAGCCCGCATCAAGCAGGGCAAGCAAGACAAGCTCTATCTCGGTAACCTGGATTCGCTCCGCGACTGGGGTTATGCCAAGGATTATGTAGAGTGTATGTGGCTGATTCTCCAGGCAGAGAAGCCAGAGGACTTTGTGATTGCAACAGGTAAGCAACACTCTGTCCGTGAGTTCGCCCAGCTGGCGTTCCACTATGTAGGAATCGAACTGAAATGGGAAGGCAAGGACGAGAACGAGAAGGGTATCTGCGTTGAGGGTCCTGAGGAACTCATCGGCAAGACACTCGTTGAGGTTTCTCCTGATTTCTACCGTCCTACCGACGTGGTGAACCTCTGGGGTGACCCAACAAAGGCAAAGGCTAAGCTCAACTGGAATCCTAACACCACCTCTTTCGAGGATCTCGTAAAGATCATGGTAGAGAGCGATATGGCGAAGGTAGCTGCCGAGGATGCCGGTCAGAAGGTTCGCTGCAATCTTGCAGAATATTTGGAAAAGGGAATTGTCAAGTAATTATGTTGGATAAGAATTCAAAGATTTATATTGCAGGACACCACGGACTCGTGGGTTCTGCTATCTGGAATAACCTTAAGAAGAGAGGTTATAACAACCTGGTAGGTCGTTCTCACAAAGAACTCGACTTGACCGACCAGTATGCAGTAGAGAAGTTCTTTGACGAGGAAAAGCCTGATGCAGTAGTATTGGCTGCTGCCTTCGTGGGCGGTATCATGGCGAATTCATTGTATCGTGCAGACTTCATCATGCAGAACATGAAGATGCAATGTAACGTAATCAGCAACGCTTATTCTCATGGCGTGAAGAAACTCCTCTTCCTGGGCTCTACCTGCATCTATCCTAAGAATGCACCGCAGCCTATGAGTGAAGATGTACTCCTTACCTCTCCGCTGGAATATACCAACGAGGAATATGCCATCGCCAAGATTGCCGGACTGAAGATGTGCGAGAGCTACAACCTTCAGTATGGTACCAACTATATCGCTGTGATGCCAACCAACCTTTATGGTCCAAACGATAACTTCCATCTGGAGAACAGCCACGTAATGCCTGCGATGATGCGCAAGATTTATCTTGCCAAACTCATCCACGATGGCGACTGGCACAGTATCGAGGTGGATATGAACAAGCGCCCTATCAACCCTACTGATAAGCTCCGCGAAATCATCGGCGAGGATAACGTAGACGGCAGCAACTCTCACGAGCGCATTCTGAAGGCGCTGGAGTTCTATGGCATCTACGACAACAAGGTAGTGCTTTGGGGAACAGGCAAACCATTGCGTGAATTCCTCTGGAGCGAGGATATGGCAGATGCCAGCGTTCACGTGCTCCTGAATGTAGATTTCAAGGACATCATCGGTATCGAGAAGTACAGTTCTGTATTCTATGGTGCCAAGGTAGATGGTGCTGTGGATAGAAACAACTCTGAGGGCCGTGGTGGCGCTATCCCTTCTCTCGGTGAGATTCGCAACTGCCACATCAACGTGGGTACCGGCAAGGAGCTCACCATCCGTGAACTTTCTGAACTTGTAGTAAAGGCAGTAGGTTTCGAAGGCGAAGTAGAGTTTGACGCCAGCAAGCCAGATGGAACCATGCGCAAGCTCATCTCTGTAGATAAGCTCCATAGCCTCGGATGGACGCATAAGGTAGAGATTGAAGATGGTGTGAAGAAACTCTTCGACTGGTATCAGGAGAGTCTGAAAGGCTAATAAAGAATATCGACTATGGATACAGAACAACTTTCTATGACCAAGAAAACCCTTGTGGGAGTACAGTTTCTGTTTGTGGCTTTCGGTGCAACGGTTCTGGTGCCTCTTCTGATAGGCATCGATCCGGCAACGGCTCTCTTCACCGCTGGTGTAGGAACCTTTCTTTTTCACTTCATCACCAAGGGTAAGGTGCCTATTTTTCTGGGCAGTTCCTTCGCCTTTATCGCCCCTATCATCGCTGCAACCAAGCAATGGGGACTGCCGGGAACAATCGCCGGACTAACCAGCGTTTCTCTGGTGTATTTCGTCATGAGCGCCCTAGTGAAATGGCAGGGCAAGAAACTGCTGGACAGGATTTTTCCTCCGGTAGTCATCGGTCCCGCCATCATCCTCATCGGTCTCTCCCTTTCGGGCAGCGCTGTGGATATGGCAAAGACCAACTGGATTCTCTCCTTTGCATCGCTCATCACCGCTATCCTGGTGCTTAACTTCTGCAAGGGCTTGATGAAGCTGGTTCCTATCATTTCGGGAGTTATCGTGGGCTATGTCATCGCCATCTGCATGGGCGAGGTAGATTTCTCGGGCGTGGCAGCGGCATCATGGTTCTCATGTCCTGTATCCTTCGATACCATCACCCATTTCTCCTGGGCTCCATTCCTCTATATGTTGCCCGTGGCAATAGCTCCGGTGCTGGAGCATATCGGCGATGTATATGTGGTGAGTGCCGTAGCCAAGAAGGATTTCGTGGCAGATCCGGGATTGCATCGCACGATGTTGGGCGATGGACTGGCATGTCTCTGTTCAGCCTTTCTGGGCGGACCTCCTGAGACCACTTATTCAGAGGTAACAGGTGCGATGTCTATCACCAAGGTAACGAGTCCTGCCGTGATTCGCATATCCGCAGCCACCGCCATCTGTTTCTCCATCGTGGGCAAGTTGAGTGCTTTGTTGCAGAGTATTCCTCAGGCGGTTTTAGGTGGCATCATGCTGCTGCTTTTTGGAACCATCGCAAGTGTGGGCGTTCAGAATCTGATGCAGAACAAGGTAGACATGAATGAAACCCGCAATGTTATCATCATCTCTGTGATGCTGACGATGGGCTTGGGTGGCGCCGTTCTCTCATCCGGTTCCTTCGCCATTTCCGGCATCGGTCTTTCCGCCGTCATCGGCGTTGTTCTCAACCTCGTTCTTCCTAAGACGAAGAAGAAAGAGGCATAAATAAGGAAAAAGCTTTGAAAACGAGATTGTTTTCAAAGCTTTTTTCTTTTTTATTAGAACAAGAAGAGGGGTAAAACAAGGATTTTAACCTACTAAAACAGTTCTTTCAACTAAGAAAAAAAACATTTATACCTAGATAAAATCTCCGTTCATAGACGTTGAATGTCCGTTCAAAGACGTTGAACCGCCGTTCAAAGACGCCGAACCGCCGTTCAACGTCTATGAACGGAGATTTCAATAGGGTTAAAGAACATTTTATCCTATAATCAACCAAGATTTTTCCCGAGATTAACACATTATTAATACAGGAAGAAGGAAGAAAGGAGATAAGAGAGATGAAGAAAAGACGTTGTTTCTATCTTGAACTAAAACCGATTATACAAGAAAAGCGTGCAAGCTACATCTCTGTCGCCTGCACGCATCCTCTTTTTATTTAATCGCGCTATGATATATAATAGCTTTTTACAATCTCGCTCCGAATCTTGCGCTTGGCAATGGAGCGGTAAAGTAATAGTTCTGGTCGTTATTCTTATCCAGGAAATTCACCTGCTTCATACCGAAGAATGGCAGACCACCAGGGAAGAGCGGAGTAAAATCGGTTACACCACCAGAGAGAGCAGGACTGTTATCCTGATACTCGAAATTCCAAGTCTTATCGAATGCCAATGGAGCACCATTCTCCACTTTATCAATCTCGCAGTTGATGTTCATCTTGTCGCTCTGAGTGAAACTCTTGAAGAGAGGGTTGAACTGACCAGCCACGCTGCTCTTGATATCAGTATCAAACCAGATGCCCAAAGCTGCATCCTTCGCCATCTGCTCTACTCCTGTTGCGGTAGATGCAAAGTAGTAGTTTGGAGTAAGACGGCTGTGCTCCATATCAGCACCATCCTTCTTTGGCTGCTTCAGGCCGAAACGTGAATCATAGATGAGGTTGTTCACAAAGATTGGCTTCGCAGCCTTCTCTACCCATACAGAACCACCCTTCTTGTTCTTGGCACGGCGCCATCCGCAATTAACTACGGTATTGTTGTAAGCAGTCATCTCGGTAAGCGGAATCACCTCACTATTGCCGGCATTAGAGAGTTTGAAGGCGTTGGTGCAGGCGTTGTAGATGATGTTGTTGGCTACATCAAGTTTGCAACCAGCCTTTACGTTGATAGCCTCGCCGCCATCGGCAGCATTTCCGCTATCAGCGAATATATTGTTGATAATCACACCGTTACCACCAGTAAAGTAAGTCTGATCGTTGTAGTTGTCATGGAAGAAACTGTTTGCCATCACGAACTTACCATTCACATTACAGAAGTGGAAGGCTGGCACACCACCATCAATGGTAGTCTTGAAAAGCTTGTTCTGGAAAGAAGCAGAACTCTCGGTAGGAGTAGCACCGGCATAGGCCACATCTACGTGGTTGAGCACCACCTCTTCTGAATTGTAGCCGCAGATGATGCCGCCCCAATCGGCAGGTTTCTTGGTATCAGAAGTGATAGTAACTGGCTTCTCGGCGGTTCCCAGACAATAGAGATTGCCCAATACCACGATTTCTACCGGTACCTGAACCTCTGATTTGCAGGTAACAGTTACGCCCGGCTCGATGTAGAGCGATGTTCCTACAGGAATCTCCACGCTCTCGCTGAGGGTAGTATCCTTGCTCCAAACCAGAGAGCCTTTAGGATATTCTGCCACCTTAGTTGTAATGACATCTTTAGAACCCTGGTTCTGGTTGCCATCACTACCATTAGCGCCATTATTCACGTAATCGTATGGATTTATATTATCGTTCTCGCAAGATGTGGAGAACATTGCAGCTGCTACCATCATAAGCAAAACTGCAAAAGTATTTATCTTTTTCATTTTTTACCTTTTTTTCTTTTTTACCTTTTTGCCTTTAAAAGCCTTTTTACCATTTAAAGCTTGTATCTTACGCCCAGTAGGAAGGTTCTACCGTACTTATATGTACCTACGATGGTCTTATCGCTCTTCTGTCCCTCATACTCCAGGTTGCTCTTGTTCACGGTCTTCAAGTATCTCTCGCGCTTGGCATCGAGCAGATTGTTTGCCTTGAAGAAGACGGAGATGCCGTTCTTGAATTGCTTCTCGGCACTCAGGTCGAGACCGAACATCGCCTTATCCCACTGGTCGGCATCCTTAAAAGGAGAAACCAGGGCGAGCTTGGTACCCGTGAAGGAAGAGGCAAGCTGAGCATTCCAGCCATTCTCCGTATCCTTATATAATAAGGAGATATTGGCGGTATGAGGAGCCTGGTTAACCAGCGGACGGGTCTGGGTTACGCCCGATTTATACTCGGCACTACCCTCATTATACTCACGCTTCGAGGTGGTAATTTCTGAATGGGTGTAAGTATAATTCGCCTTTACTCCGAAGTGGCGGATGTACTTGATTACATCAATTTCGAATCCCATGTTCTTGGCATTACCCAGGTTATCCGGTGTATAGTAGGCATCGGTTCCGGCACCAATCTTGCCATCAGAAGTTACGAACACCTGCTCAATCGGGTCCTTCAGATACTTATAGAATACGCCGGCAAGAATCTGCTCGGTCTTGCTTGGGAACCACTCCCAGCGCAGGTCGATGTTGTCGATGCGCGCACGCTTCAGGTTTGGATTTCCCTTCTCCTGATACTCCTCGCCCATAATCTGATAAGGCACAATCTCATAGAAGCCCGGACGGTTGATGGAGCGATAGTAAGAGAGACGCACGTTCATCTTCTTGGTTGGAGTCCATTTGATGGATGCAGATGGCAGATAATCCCAGTAGCTCTGCTCGCCTACCTGTCCCATGTTGCGGAAGTGCTGGAGCATGGTGTAAATCTGGTTGGTATGCTCGGCACGGAAACCGGCATTCAGTTCACCCACCTCGCTCTTCAGGGTTACCATGGCGTAGGCGCCTCCGATGTGCTCCTTGGAATCGTAGTTGAGTTGCGAAGCCTGAGAATAAGGAGTTTTGCAAACCCAATCGATATTGGCATACTGCTCTAATCCGTTTCCATCCATCGTCTGCGAGATGTCAGCAGGATTGAAGATGTAAGAATAATATCTGTTGCTGCGCTCTTTTCTGCGATACTGCGCACCCGCCTTCCAGAGAGCCTCCACATCATTGGCGAAATGGGTATCGTAAGAAAGGTTGATGTAACCCGCCCAGTCGGTATCCTTGTTGTGCTGGAACCGGCGCTCGGCACTCTTTGGCAGGGTCTTGGTGATGTTCTTGTCGGCATCCCAGATGGAACCCGATACGGCATCGCCGCCATTCTCGGCTTTTCTGCTCACGGTATTCGTCAGGGTTACGTAGGTTCTGTCTGGATCTTCCTCCTTTGCCTGCGAGAATACGCCCGACCAATCTACGGTAAAATCCTTGGTAAGATGATGCGTACCCTTCAGGTTAGTGGCGAAGATGCTCTGGGTGGTTGAGAGAGAGCGCACCTCATCGTCCTGGGTATAGCTGTCGGCTCCGATGTATTCGGTGTTGACGCTGTTATTGTATCTGATGCCCTTGGAATTGGTGTGCACATACATGTTGTACCATTCCAGCTTGTGGCCAGGCAGGGTTAAATCTATCTTGGCATGAGCACCCGTGGTAAGATCATGGATGCTGTAGTAGCGATGTTGCAGATTGGAAATGTACATTGCCTGCTCGCCCGAAGCCATCTTTACGGAATTGTAGGTGCGCTCGGTGCCACGGAAAGTATTCTGCACGCTTCCGGCGAGCATCACGCCCAGGCGGTCGCCCCAGAAGCGGTTGCCGATGCTCAGACCTCCAATGAAATTAGGAGATGGCATGGAATGGCTCTTCAACTGAACAGGGCCGTTCTTGAAATCACTCATCTGCGCCTTGTAGTCTTTTCCGAAAGCCTCGTAAGGAGCCTTCTTTGTATAATCAGAGCGGTTGCTGGTAAGATAATCTCTGCCATCCTTCCAGAAATAATCACTTGCTCCGATGGCTGCATTCGCCTGAATCTGGAAGCGGGATGGGGCATCCTTCATCACCATATCGACTACGCCGCCAGCTGCATCACCTTCCATATCAGCTGTCAGAGACTTGGATACTACCAGGCGATCCATCAGATCTGAAGGGAAGATATTCAGCGGAATATAGCGGTTTTTATCATCCGGACTTGGAATCTTCACGCCGTTTACCAGGGTGTAGTTGTAGCGCTTGTCCATGCCTCGAAGGATGGCGTAGGAAGCCTCGCCCGATGCATCACGCTCCATGGTTACACCCGACACACGCTGCAGAACGCTCGCCACGTTGACATCAGGCGAAAGCTGGATGCTCTGCTGGCTCATCACGTTGAGCACGTTGCCGGCATTCTTCACGGTTTCTATGGCGCTACGGTCGCTGCGGTATTCACGGTGGCCTGTGACCACCACTTCGCCCAACTGCTTCAGGTCTTCATCCATCGGAATATCCACCTTGTCTTTCTTAGCCACATCTACTACCATCTCCCTGGTCTTGTACGACATGTAGGAAACGATGATGGTAAACTTGCCTTTATCAGGCAATTCATGCAGGGTGAAAGTACCATCGAGTCCGGTGGTGGTACTCACGTTAGGCAGCTCCTTTACTCGGATTACGGTTCCGATGAGGGGTTCACCCGTTTTGTTATCCTTGACTATACCATCCAGCGTATGTGCCTGGATGGAGGTAGTCGCAGCGGCTAGAAGCGCCGCACTCAGTAAAATTCTTTTCATCTATATCGCTATTGAAATCTTCATTCGTTTCTTTTCGCAAAAAAGCTCCTTTTACTTTTTTACCTTTAAAAGCCTTTTTACTTTTTTACCTTTAGAACCGTGTGGATGATTTTTCCATCCTTGTCTATCATCGACATTCTCAGCTGCTTCTTATCTACTGTAAATACAGAGAAACCATCGGCAGAACTGCAGAACACAGTACCATCGATAGGCTTCACAGGGCGAGCCAGAGATGAAGAGGAATTGACTACGTAGTCGATGTTGTCGCCCTTCTTCTGGATGTGCTGGAAGTTGTGGATATGGCCGCAGGCATAAATCGCCACATTATTATATTTATGGAGGATAGGAAGAAGGCGCTTCTGCATGTCGAGACGCTCACTCTCCTTCTTCTCGGTGTAGGCGTAGATAGGATGATGACCTACCACGATGACCCAGTCTTCCTTGGCATTCTTCAGGGTTTCATCGAGCCAGGAGAGCTGAGCCTCAGCATCCTGCTTGCAGGCATCAGGATATTTTTCTGTCGCCTTGCGATAAGAATCGATAAGAGGTGTGGTGTCGAGGAAGATGACACGGATGGTGGTTCCCTCGTGGTCGAACACCTTGGTGTAATATTTGGCTGGCATCATCCAGCGTCGGCTCACCTTACCATAGTCCATAAAAGCCTGAGTATTACCACGATACTCATGGTTGCCACAAACCGGGAACCAGTCGAGCATCAGGTCTGGATGAGAATAAACGTATTCGTAATTGGTAAGCCACAGAGGATCCTGGGTGGAAGCCACGCCATTGAAATGGTGGATGTCGCCTACGGCAAGTACGCATTCAGGATCTACCGTGCCAGCCATCTCGCCCATCAGTTCGGCGATAGACTTCTGGTCGTAGTAGCCGTTGCGACCCATATCATTGGTCATGTAGAGGGTGATTTCGCCCTTCAGTTTCTGCCATTCGGCAGCATTCGCCTTCCAGTTAGGATTCTGCGGAATAGCGGTTGCTGCACTCTGAGAACAAGTGGTTAATGCTGAGTTTTGAGCCTGTGCAGTCAAGCCTCCGCCCAATAATAAAGCCGAAGCCAAAACTACAGTTGCTACTCTACCTTTCATCATAGCAAAGCCTTTGCTATTGCCATACTTACCCGAAACTTTCTTTTCCATTTTTTCTTTATCTGACTATAATACCTTATTAAACTATATTAAACTATTTCCCCTTTCAGGGCAATACTTGTTAAATTTCGGGTGCAAAGGTAAGGGTATAATATGTCAAAGGGGTTACAAGGATTTGAATTTGCAGATAAAGAATGCTACAATTTTGTTACAGGAATCTCCCCGATGCTTTTAGGGAAAATCATACGCAGGTTTATGGTTTTCCCCTTGTTGTTTTCAGCTATTCTCCCTATCTTTGCACCAGAAATAAATAAATGCAGTAATAACCCTTTAAAGAGAAGATAGTTATGAAAAGAATGATTATGACATTGGTAGCAGTATGGATGATGATTACATCTATGAATGCTCAGAGACTGACAAACATTCAGGCAGAGGCTCGTTTTATCACAGATAAGATGGTGGTAGAACTGGGATTGAGCAACGCCCAGCGCAACAATCTCCTGAACATCAACTTCACCTACCTGGACGGCATCCGCAGCTATCGCGACATCGATGCCTACGGCTGGCATTATCGCAACAAGCAGCTCAAGCGCATGATGACCGCCAGACAATGGAAGAGATTCAAGGACTCTTACTATTTCTATCGCCCTATCGGTTGGAATAATCATGTGTATGTTCACCATATTTACACCAAGTATCCAAAGCATAACTGGGGACACGACAAGCGCCGCCCTCGCCCTGAGTGCAGCTACGGAAGACCAGGATGGCCAGGCGGAACTCATGAAACTTACGGACCAGGAAAGCCGGGCAAGCATCACAAGCATCACAAGCACGATAAGAAGTGGAAGCACGACAAGAAGAAGTGGAAGCACGATAGAGATTGGGATGATGATGATGATTGAGATAATGACTGGGATGATGACTAAGATTAAGACTGAGATTAAGACAAACATTCGATGATAAAACAGAAGAAATCCAAGCTAGAGATGATTCTCCGGCTTGGATTTCTCGTTAAATAAAAACTAACTATGCCGTCTAACTAATCATTAATCATTAATAACTAACAAAACGTCTTCCACAATCTGCTCATCGAGCAGGCGATTATCCGAAAGCAATTCCTTCACATCGTATCTGTCGTAGAGTCCCTTCCTGATGCCGCCCACCATCACCTTCATTTCTGAAGTGCCATAGTAAGAGGCGATACGCTCGCCGAATCCGCCATCCTTCGAACCATCCTCCAGGGTTACCACCAACTGATGGTTTGCCTTCAGGCTATCCAGCACTTCGGCATCCACCTCATTCAGATAACGGGGATTGATGAGAGTAGCATCGATACCCTTATCAGCCAACAGGCGGACTACATTCTCGCCCTTCTGATAGAACGAACCGGCGGCGATGACTGCCACCTTCTCGCCCTGGTGCATCACCTTGTACTTTGCCTCGTAACCATACTCTGTATCAACGGTTTCTGAAGTATGAACCACGCCATTGCTTGGCACGCGGATGGCAACAGGTTTCTTATCCTGCAGAATGCTCCAGCGAAGCATGGCGAAATACTCCTCGCAGGTGGTTGGAGCCAGATAGATGAGCCCCGGAATGCTGCAGAGCATCGGAATATCGAAAAGGCAGATGTGGGTGATGTCGTTCATCGAGTTCACTCCACCTCCTACCACGTTGATTACGGCTGGGTTGGAATTGATGCAGAGGTCTTGCGCTATCTGGTCGTAGGCACGTTGGATGAAGGTGCTGTAAACCGTCCATACCGGATGCAATCCACCCTTCGCCATTCCCGAAATCATGGCTACCGCCTGCTCTTCGGCGATTCCCATATCGATGTGCTGCTTGCCAGCCAGTTGGCGTTTATCGGCAGTAAAGCCGCCAGCAGTAGGAGTACCGGCGGTTACGGCGATGAGGGTATTATCCTGCTTCATCTTGCTGAGCATCCAGTCAGAGAATAATGTACCGTAATCTTCAGTCGGAGCAACCTTCGGGAGGGTTCCATCGGCATTCCTTCTTGGTCGCGAACCGTCTTCCAGATTGAAAGGCATTCCCCAATGCCAAGCCTCCTTGTTGGCTACGGCTGGCGCAAATCCATGACCTTTCTCTGTGTGAATGTGAACCACGGTAGGCTTATCCGTATCCTTTACGCTCTCGAAAACCTGGATGAGTTTTTCGATGTCGTTACCCTCTTCCAGATACTTGTATTCAAAACCCCACGCCTTGAACCAGTTGTGCTCGCAGGTGCCGTTGCTCTGGCGCAGGGCACGCAAGTTCTTGTAGATTCCGCCATGATTTTCGGCGATAGACATTTCGTTGTCGTTCACCACGATGATGATGCCCGTACCGAGTTCCGAAGCCTCATCCAGTCCCTCGAAAGCCTCGCCGCCAGAAAGGGAGCCGTCGCCGATAATGGCGATGATGTTCTCATCGGTTCCCTTGATGTCGCGCGCCTTCTGCAAACCGGTGGCAAGACTCACGGAAGTGGAAGTATGCCCCACCTCAAAGTTATCATACTCCGGACATTCGGCAGGAGAAGAATAGCCCGAAATGGCATTCATGTCATCCACATCGCCGAGGAATCCCGCAGCTCGTCCGGTGAGCACCTTATGCGGATAACATTGGTGGCTTACGTCAAACACGAGCTTATCCTTTGGCGCATTAAAAACGTAGTGAAGCGCCACGGTAGCCTCTACGAATCCCAGGTTCGGTCCCACATGACCGCCATGCTTGCTTACACGGTTCAGCACAGCCTGTCTGGTTTCATCAGCCACCACCTGCAGCTCCTTCAAATCCAGCTTCTTCAAGTCGGCTGGCGACTTTATTTTCTCAATATACATATTTTTTATACTTATAGTTATATGATGATCATGATTTCCGAGTGCAAAGATACGAAGATTCTCGAAAACACGCATTACCCCAACTACAGAAAAAATGAATGTTTTTCCGGAAATCTCATCTAGGATTATTCTTCAGGAAAACTCATCTTGGAAATCAGCCTGCAGCCTTATCCCTATCCTTCAGAATCACAGCCATGTTATCCAGCGCCCATCCTATCAGATGATCCATAATAGGAATAAGGGTTTCAGTACGGGGTGTGAGAGAATACTCCACTCTTGGCGGCACTTCGGCATAAGCCTTGCGGGTAACGTAGCCATCAGCCTCCAACGATTTTAACGTGCTGGTAAGCATTTTCTGCGAAATATCCGGAATCAGCTTACGCAGGGCATTAAACCGGAGGGGACCATCCTGATGATTTTTCAGGGTGTAGATTACCAGTAGCGACCACTTGTCGCAAACGCGCGCCAGAACGTTACGGATGGGACAGTCCTGCACTACCATTTCTTTTATCATTCTTCCCATAATCTATCTTCTTTATATTCTACAATAATCTATAATTTTCTGCAATAATGTTCTGCAAAACTCTATAATATTCTGCAATAGGCTACAAAAGTAACTAATATCCGGAAAGATACCAAACATACCAAGTTAATCTAAGTTAACGCTTCATTTTTCTTTCTCCCATTCCCTCGCAATAGTTACCTCCCGGTAACCATCTTACCCCCAAGTGCCCTCTTGCAGGAACCAGTTTTTCGCAGTATCTTTGCAGCGCAATTCAGAAATGAAAGCTGAAAGCAAGCGCTATTCAGAATTGAAAGCTGAAAGCAGAAGTATTCACAAATTCACAATAAGAAATAAAAAAAAAAGAAATATAAACATTTTAAAATAACAGACAAGATGAAAGAAACAAAGATTATTGCAAAGGCAGAAAACTTCACAGCCACAGATTTTGGTAAGATGAGTGAAATCAAGGATTACACCTTAGAGATGGGTCCTGAGATTAAGATTCCTGGAAAGGTATTCGGAGGTCAGAGCGTGAACGCTACTGGTGGCGAGTTCTCATTCCAGAGCTTTGCTCCTGGCACAGAGACAGGATTCCTCCACACCCACAAGAACCACGAGGAACTGTATTTCTTCCTCAGCGGCAAGGGCGAGTTCCAGGTAGATGGCAAGGTATTCCCTATTCAGGAGGGAAGCGTGGTGAGAGTAGCACCAGCCGGCAAGCGCTCTGTTCGCAACAACGGTACAGAACCACTCGTGATGCTCTGCGTGCAGTATAAGACCAAAACCTTTACAGCCGAAGATGCAACCGACGGCGTGATTCTCAACGATAAGGTGGAGTGGTAGAAACTACTCCACCACCTCCATGATTTCAGGATGCTCAAGCTTTTCCTGTTTCTTGAGCTTCTTCACTACTTCGGAATAACTGTGGCGAATCAGGGCCTGGATGAAATCATCTTCCAGCGTGCCATAAAGGTTTACCTGATTCCAGTATTTCTTATTCCAATGCCATGCGCCTTCTATTTCGGGATGCACTTCCCGGAGTTCGAGGGCGTAATCGGCATTACATTTCATCGTAACCCATTCCGGGCACTCCAGGTCAGCACAGGCAAAGATCTTGCCCAAGATGCGAAACACCAAGGTCTGCTCATCAAAAGGAAAAGCCTCGGTTACGAGGGGAAGCGAGAGGCAATACTCTCTAACAGATTCTATATTCATAATTTCTTCTGATTATTTCTGATTAAAATGTTTCTATGTTTTAGGGGACAAAGATAATGAATTCTAATGAAACCGCAAAACTTATTCCACAAAAAAACATCAGATTTTCCAGCACAACGAATTCTACGATGTTTTCTCTTTAAAGTACAAAGATTATTGTAACTTTTTATTGTAATGAGACTGCAAAGATAGGCGATTTTTGGGGGAGAAGATTTTAACACAAAGGAATAAAACGAGAGTTTTTAGAGAAGATAGATTACTTTTTGATGGATAAACAGATGAAATTAAAAAGAAAAACTTTAAAATAACTCCCTTATGGGATATCTAAAAACAACCTTTTTGTAACTTTTTCAAGAAAATATTTGGTAGTTACATAATTTTATTGTAGATTTGCAGCAGATTTTTTAAAGAAGGAGTGCTTATGCAGAAGAAAAAGGATAAAAACCTGATGAAAACGGATGTAAAACCGATGAAACAAGGACTGCTGTCCCGGATATTCCATCTCTATTACGATGGTTTCAGGACGATGACCCTGGGCAAGACGTTGTGGGCTGTCATCCTCATCAAGCTTGCCATCATCTTCCTGGTGCTCAAGCTCTTTTTCTTTCCAGATTTTATCAATACGAATGCCAAGAACGGAGACAAGGCTGGCTTCGTTTCCAAGGAAGTTCTGAACAGATAAAACTCTGGATTTCAATCCTATACCATCAAAATAAATACAAAAACATTATATAATAACAATTATAAAACCATTCAACTATGATGACAAATTTATTGTTAGACATTACATCAGCCACCATCGACTGGTCGAGGGCGCAATTCGCACTCACGGCCATCTACCATTGGCTGTTCGTGCCGCTCACCCTGGGACTGGCAGTAATCATGGGCATCGCCGAAACATGCTACTACCGCACCAACAAGCCGTTCTGGAAACACGTAAGCCGTTTCTGGCAAAAACTCTTTGGCGTGAACTTCGCCATAGGTGTTGCCACAGGCATCATCCTGGAGTTTGAATTCGGCACTAACTGGAGCAACTACTCCTGGTTTGTGGGCGACGTATTCGGCGCTCCCCTAGCCATAGAAGGCATCCTGGCATTCTTCATGGAGAGCACCTTTGTAGCCGTAATGTTCTTCGGCTGGGATAAGGTGAGCCGGGGCTTCCACCTTGCCTCCACCTGGCTCACGGGACTTGGCGCCACCATTTCTGCCTGGTGGATTCTCGTAGCCAACGCATGGATGCAATATCCTGTAGGTCAAGAATTTAATCCCGACACCATGCGCTTCGAGATGACTTCGTTTATGGATGTGGCACTCTCGCCATTCGCCATCAACAAGTTCACCCATACCGTTACTTCCTCCTGGATTATCGGCGCCACCTTCGTAGTAGCCGTAAGCTGCTGGTATCTCCTGAAGAAGAGAGAAACCCAACTGGCGAAGGCGAGCATCAAGATGGGTGCCGGAGTAGGACTCATCGCCACCCTGCTGGCTGCGATGACCGGCGACAGCTCTGCCTATCAGGTGGCACAGGTGCAGCCGATGAAACTGGCAGCAATGGAAGCCTTATATAATGGTGGAAAGGGCGAGAGCCTTACGGCGATAGCAGCCGTTCACCCCTTCAAGCAGCCCGATTACGAAAGCGAGCAGGAGCCAGCCATGCGCATCGCCATCCCCAACATGCTCTCGTTCTTAGCCACCCGCACAGCCGATGGCTACGTGCCAGGCGTAAACGATATTCTCAAGGGTTACACTAAAGAGGATGGCACCCGGGAACCATCCGCGCAGGAAAAGATAGCCCGGGGCAAGAAGGCGATAGTTGCCCTGAAAACCTATCGTGAAACCAAGGCGCAAGACCAGCTCCCTATCTTAAAGGAAAATATGAAATACTTCGGATATGGTTACATCAAGGACGCCAAGGAACTGGTGCCGAGCATCCCTATCTGCTTCTACGCCTTCCGCCTGATGGTGGGAGTAGGATGCCTGCTCATCCTCTTCTTCGCCCTCAGCCTATTCTTGGTCTATAAGAAGGAAATCGCCCAATACCGATGGTTTCTCATTTCCGCCATCATCATGATTCCGCTGGCTTACATCGCCTCAGAATCGGGCTGGATAGTAGCAGAAATCGGTCGCCAGCCTTGGACCATCCAAGACCTGCTGCCAGTAAGTGCCGCCATCTCCGACATCGAGGCAGGCAGCGTGGCCACCACCTTCTTCATCTTCCTGGCACTCTTCACCACCATGCTTGCCGTGGAAATCAGCATCCTGGTGAAGCAGATTAAGAAAGGACCGGAATATGAATAATCTCTCTGATAATCAATGTTTTTCAGAAAGATTTCGAAAAGAATCATAGGATAGTTTTTCAGTAAACAACAAAACCCGAAAGTATTATGACATACGAATTTTTGCAATCATACTGGTGGTTCCTCGTATCATTATTAGGAGCCCTGCTGGTGTTTCTCATGTTTGTACAGGGAGCCAACACCTTGATATTCTGTTTGGGAAAAACGGAAGAAGAGCGTCGCCTCATCATCAACTCTACGGGACGAAAATGGGAGTTCACCTTCACCACGCTCGTCACCTTCGGCGGAGCCTTCTTTGCCTCGTTCCCGCTGTTCTACAGCACCAGTTTCGGCGGAGCCTACTGGCTGTGGATGATCATCCTTTTCTCGTTTGTGATTCAAGCCGTGAGCTATGAATTCCAGAACAAGATAGGTAATTTTCTTGGACCGAAGACCTTTCAGATCTGCCTCATCATCAACGGCATCGTGGGTCCGCTGCTTCTTGGCGGAGCCGTAGCCACTTTCTTCAACGGCAGCAATTTCCTGATAGACAAAGGCAATATTACCAACAGTCTGCAACCCGTCATCAGCCGCTGGGCAAACGCCAGTCATGGTCTTGATGCCCTGCTCGACCCATGGAACGTGGTGCTGGGACTTGCCGTACTGATGCTAGCCCGCATTCTGGGCATGCTCTACATCAAGAACAACATCGAGCACCCGCAGATTCAGGAGCGTTGCACCCGCCAGTTACCATGGAATGCCCTGCTCTTCCTATTGTTCTTCCTGCCATTCCTCATCAGATTGCTGGTAAAGGATGGATTCAGCACTTCTTCCGGTATTACGATTGAGAGCATGAAGTATCTTCACAATCTTCTGGAGATGCCAATCTTGATTGTAATATTATTAATAGGTGTAGTACTCGTTCTTTTCGGCATTTTCAAGTCATCGAGGAGCGTGCAGTATAGAAAGGGAATCTGGTTTACGGGCATCGGAACCGTGCTCACCGTGCTGGTTCTGCTGCTGATAGCCGGCTGGAACAATACCGCCTACTATCCATCCAACATCGACCTTCAGAGTTCGCTCACTCTCGCCAACAGTTGCAGCAGCGAGTTCACGCTCCGCACCATGGCGATAGTTTCCCTCCTCATCCCGTTCGTGCTCGCCTACATCGTCTTTGCCTGGCGCGCCATCGACCGCAAGCGCATTACGCAGGAAGAAATAGAGCAGAGAGAAGCGTATTAAAAAAGGCAGGGAGAAGCGTATTAAAAAAGGCAGGGAGAAGCGTATTAAAAAAGACTGAAAAAGTGAGTCTCTTCAAAAGTCCCACAGATACCACAGATTTACACAGATTCATTCTTGCCATAATCGGGAGGATAATTCCCTAAATATTCAAACAAAAAATCTGCGTGCCTTTTTATCCAAAGACCGAACAGGTCAAGAATCTGTGTAAATCTGTGAAATCTGTGGGACAAAGAAATCTGTGGGACAAATAAAATCCTACAGCTCTATCACCTCCAAATCATCCGGAACGAAGATTCTACCCTTGAAGTTCTTGGCAGCTTCACGGGTGTAATTTTCTTTACGATTAGCGAGTGTTTTCTCCTCCGTATGATACAGGATAAGATTCTTCACGCCCAGTTCCTCCGCCAGTTTTCCGGCATCAAGCGCCGTGCTGTGGCACTTCTCATAAGGCTTGAAAGTATCGCGGTCGGCATAGAGACAGAACGCCTCGCACATCATCCAGTCAGCCCCCACTATGTAGCGTCGGTTCTGCTCGTTATAAGGTTCATCACCCAGGCACGCCAAGACCAAAGGCTTACCCGATTCATCAGAAGAAGGCAACTCTGCTCGGAATCCGAACTGTTTTTCCTTAGTAGACTGAATATCAAAGCATTCCAGCTTCATATCCCCCACTTCGAAACAATCGCCATCTTCCAGCTGATGGAACACCACCCTTTCTGCCACCTTAGTCAGTTGCTTCTTGGCAAGAATCATGTCGATGATGGTCTTGATCACCTTCATCACCTTGTCGTTTCCATACACATGCAGCAATCCCTCATATCCCTTACATTGTGCCACCATTCGGATTACCCAGATCACACCCAACACATGGTCGGTATGGGCATGGGTAACGAAGAGGTGATGAATATCAGAAATCTGAACATTCACCTTCTTCAGCTGCGCCAGTATTCCGTTTCCTCCGCCCGCATCCACCAGCATCAGGGTGCTGGGAGTCTGGAGCACAAAACAGGTATTATAAATCTGGGAAACCGTAGCATTTCCCGTTCCGAGCATCGTAATTTGAGTCGTGATCTTATCCATTATCTTATTCGTTATCTATTTGATTCACGTCCGCAAAACTACTCATTTTCTGATAAACCACCAAGAAAAAGCCCCGAAAACTTTGCTTATTCCAAATAATAATCTTAACTTTGCGGCATAAAAACAAAAAGCAGGTTTCGATTATGGCAAAAATAGAAAGACAAAAGCGAATCTATCGCAAACGCATCCCTTACGGAATGCAGAACTTTGAAGATGTAATGGAAAGAGATTGTTACTATGTTGACAAGACCCCATTCATTGAGAAAATAGAAGAATCTAACATGTATTTCTTCTTCATTCGCCCTCGCCGATTTGGCAAGAGCCTTACCCTCTCCATGCTCGAAAACTATTACGACATCAACAAGAAGGATAAGTTCGAAAGCCTCTTCGGCAAGCTTTACATCGGAGAGAATCCTACCCCCGAACGCAACAGCTATCTCATCCTTCACCTGAATTTTGCCATGATTTCAGCAGGATTGGATAATTATAAAAAAGGACTTGATGCCCATTGCAGCAACAAGTTCAATACCTTCTGCAGCAGATACGCCCACCTTTTGCCACCGCACACAAAGGAAGAGATGAACCAAAAGGAAGATGCCGTTGCCCAATTGGGATTTCTATGCGACAAATGTGCTGAAGCAGGCTTGAAGATTTATCTCTTCATCGATGAATACGACCACTTTACCAATCAGATTCTTGCCCACAAGGAGCATGAAAAACGATACCGCGAGCAGACTCACGGTGAGGGATATCTGCGACATTTCTTCGACACAATCAAGGGAGCCGCCGGAGATTCTTTGGGCAGAGTTTTTGTTACAGGAGTAAGTCCCGTAACCATGGATGATCTGACCAGCGGTTTCAACATCGGTACCAACTATTCCCTGTCTCAGGAGTTCAACGAGATGGTAGGATTCACCGAGGAGGAAGTGCGTGAAATGCTGGCTTATTACGCCAGCGTGCTGCCATTTCACCACAGCGTGGATGAGCTGATAGAAGTGATGAAGCCATGGTATGATAATTATTGCTTCTCAGAAGAAGAGTACAGCAAGACAACCATGTACAACTCCGTGATGGTACTCTACTTTGTAGATAATTACATCCGCAACGATTATGATATTCCGAAGAAACTGGTGGAAACCAACATCCGCATCGACTACGACAAGATTCGCATGCTCATCCGCCATGACAAGGAGTTTGCCCACGATGCCAGCATCATTCAGGATATCGTGACCAGGGGATTCACCACGGGAACCCTGATGGAGAATTTCCCTGCCGAGCGCATCAACGACCCAGATAATTTCCTGAGTCTGCTCTTCTATTTCGGCATGGTAACGATAGACGGCACCTACCAGGGCAACACCCGCTTTGTGGTTCCCAACGAGGTGGTGCGCGACCAGATGTACACCTATCTGCTGGATACCTACAAGGAGAACGACCTCACCTTTGAGCAATACGACAAGACCCAGCTGGAGAGCAAGTTGGCTTACGAAGGTGCATTCAAGCCCTACTTTGCCTACATAGCCGATTGCCTGAAGCGCTTCTCCTCCCAGCGCGACAAGCAGAAGGGCGAAGCCTACGTTCATGGTTTCACTCTGGCGATGACGAGCCAATGCAAGTTCTACCGTCCTATTTCTGAACTTGACAACGATGGCGGTTATGCCGACATCTTCCTGCTACCCCTCTGCGACATCTATAAGGACATAGAAGATTCCTACATCGTGGAATTGAAATATTGCAAGCCGGGCACCAGCGATGAGCAGCTGAACCATCTCTTCGAGGAAGCCTCAGCCCAGATAAGGCGCTACGCCAATAGCGACATCGTGCACAAATCCGTGAAAACCACGAAGCTTCATCAGCTCGTTGTGATTTACCGGGGAGCAGAGATGGCGATGTGCGAGGAGGTGGAATAAATAAAACGGAAGAAAAGAAAGGGGAATAAAAGACATACAGAAAGAAAGGGCAAAAGCATCATACCATATATTGACAAGGTAATGCTTTTGCCCTTTTATCTTTAACGGATAATGTATTTCAAAACGCCGATGGTAGCAATCTTGGCTTCATTATCTTCCGGAATTTCTATGGTCTCGAAGCCATCCTTATTGAGTGGCTGCAGTTCTATTTTTGAATGAACTTCCACCCCTTCTTCGTTGCGTTCTTCGCTGAAATAACGACTTGAAAACTCCAGAAGAGGAATGTTGATACTACTATACTACTATTAAGAGATGACAGAGAACCGCAAACAATTTTTTGATGATTGCGAGGGTAAAAAGAGATAAAACGGAGTGAGGCTTTCTAGAGGAAATGGGGATTTCGGGGGGCCGGTAACAGGATTATCCCTACCCTCATTTCCTCTTCAAAACAGTCTCAAATCTCAGTCTCAGTTAGGAAAAATGTCACATTCCAACTTCAAACCCGCTTCTTAAATCGTTATAACTTAATGATTATTAATTAGTTATATATAATATATATAGGAAGCGAGACCATAAAAAAACAACTGAGACTCTGAGACTGAGACTGCAAGCAAGAAAAAATGAACATGAAATTTGATTTAACTCTCTAAAAAGCAATGGATTATAATATTTTTAGCAACATCGCTCCGGCGAAGCCCAAACCCAGCAAGGGTACTGAATTTGTAAAATTTGCCATCTCTCAGGCATCAAAAGACATGCAGGAAACCTTATTTCCGATGCTCTTCCCGATACTCGAAGTGGAGATAAATGGGGCTATTTTTCAGTATTCCGCCCTCAATTAGGAGAAATCATGCCGTATGAAGACCTATCTTGTTGCCGATTCGAGCTATAATAAGGAACAACTGTCCAACATCGTTGAAAACAACTGTCCAACATCGTTGAAAACATCTGTCCCAACTTCCGTGAACACGAAGAAAAGAGATTAGCGGAAAATGTTCCGCTATCGCACGACATCGCACGCTATCGCACAACTGATAAAACGGGATTTCGTATCTTTGCATCGTGATTCAGAAAGCGCGCAAAATCATTTGCCCAGTTGGAGAAAAAAATCTCCCTAATTGGGAAAATAAAAAGGCCTGATTTAATCCGATAAAAAAAAAGAGCCCCCAATGCGGGAAAAACATCAGGGGCTTTTATTTTGATATCAAAAATCCTTAGTAAGGAAAAAGGAGCGGAAGAACGAAGGTCATCACAACGCCGATGATAATCTGCAGAGGCAAACCTACCTTCACGTAATCCATAAACGTATAACCACCCGCCTTCATCACCAGCGCATTAGGAGGCGTGGAGAACGGAGAGGCAAAGCACATGCTGGCGCCCAACGTAACCGCAAAGAGGAAGGAATAAGGACTCACACCTACCTGTCGGGCCGCCACCAGGGCAATAGGAGCCATCAGCACAGCCGTGGCAGTATTGCTGATAAACATCGTCATCAGAGAAGTGGTGAAGTAGATACCTGCCAAGAGAGCTGTAGGTCCCATCGAACCCAAACTCTCTACCAGCCCCTGAGAAACCAAGGCAGAAGCACCCGTCTTCTCAAGCGCCGTAGACATCGGCATCATGGCGGCTATCAGCACGATGCTCTCCCAGTTGATGGTCTTGTAAGCCGCCTCCACATTCCGGAAACAACCGGCAAAGACGGTCAGCAGTCCGGCGATGATGACCGCCGTGACCGGAGCCACAGGAATGAAATCGAATACCATCATCGCAATCATCAGCAGCATGATGGCAGCCGCAACAGGCGCCTTGTAATCCAAGAGCACCTTGTCGGCAGTCTTCTCTGGCTGGTCGATAACCACCCAGTTGCTCGTATCGGTAGCCAGATGAGCCAAATTGGTCCATTCGCCCTGCACCAGGAGCATATCGCCCACATGCAGCTTGGTGGCTATCAGATTGTCGGTAATATATTCATCGCCACGCTTTACGCCCAGCACGTTGATGCCGAAACGCTTGCGCAGGTTGGCATCGCCTATGCGCAGACCGGCAAAATTAGACGTAGGCATCACCACGATTTCGGTCAGTCCCAAGTCGTAGAAATCAATCTTCACATCCTTCATCTTCCTGAGGCCGTAATCGTTGGCAAAGCATTTCATCTTCTCCTCCTCACCTATTATATATAAGGTATCGTGAACCTGAATGGTGCTGCTGCTCTTCGCCATGTTCTGGCTCACATCCTTCACCAGTCCCAGTCGTGATTTCTTCTCGTTTCTTATCTCGATGATACTCACGCCATATTTCTTCTGGATGCTCAGATCCTTCAGGGTTTTGCCCACGATATCCATCTGCTCGCCATTCTCGTCGAGGGTGGCAGAAGGGCGGCGGCTAGGCACGATGTAGCGATGCAAATTATCAAGCAGCTGATATTCGTCTACCAGGTCATCAAGCGATTTGCCCTGCTTCTTTTTCTTACCGCTCTGCTTTTTGCTGAGGAAGATTTTGCTGAGCGGCATGAGCACGATGATGCCGATGGCGATGACGATGATGCCCACAGGGAAGAAGCTGAAGAAGGCAAGCGGCTGATAACCGCTCTCGGTCAATACTTCATCGATAACCAGGTTGGGCGGCGTACCGATGAGGGTGAGCATTCCGCCCAGACTTCCGGCAAAGGCGAGCGGCATGAGGAAACGCGACGACTGCATGCCCGAGCCCGCAGCTATGCTCATGATGATAGGCATCATGAGGGCCACCGTTCCGGTATTGCTCACGAAGGCGCCGATAAAGGAGGTTACGAGCATTACGAGCAGAAAGGTAACGGTTTCGTTGCCGCGCGAGAGCGCCATGAGTTTATTGCCCGTAAGCTTGGCAAGTCCGGTCTGCATGATAGCTCCACCCACCACGAAGAGTCCTATCATCATGATGACGATGGGCGAAGAGAAGCCCGCCAGCGCCTCGGCAGGCGTCAGGATACCCAGAACCAGGAGTGCTGCCAGGGCGGTAAGCGCCACGATGTCGGCCCTCACCCTGCCCCAGATGAATAGGGCTACCGTAATAACCAATATGATAAGTGTTGTTGTCATGTGCTGTTTTTTGGCTGCAAATATACGGAAATAAAGTGAGAATTAAGAATTTGTGGGAAGAAAAATGAAGAAAAATCTTGCATAATACAGAGATTTATGCTAACTTTGCAAACAAAAAAAAAGTTAGCAACATGACAAAGAAAGGTAAACATACCGTATTATTTATCTGCCTGGGCAACATCTGCCGCTCTCCGGCAGCCGAGGGAATCATGAAGAGTCTTGTAGAAAAAGCAGGGCTTCAGGATGAGTTTGAAATCGATTCTGCGGGCATCGGTGGCTGGCACATAGGTCAGTTGCCCGACAGCCGCATGCGCAAATGTGGCGCCGAGCATGGCTACAATTTCAACAGCCATGCCCGCCAGTTTCAGAAGTCAGACTTCGCCCGTTTCGAAACCATCGTGGTAATGGACAACGAAAACTACCGTGCCATAACCTCCATGGCTTCTTCAGAGTCTGATAGGAAGAAAGTAGTGCGCATGGCCGATTTCCTGACCCACCATCGTGAATACACCACCGTTCCCGATCCGTATTATGGCGACTATAGCGACTTCGAGCTCGTCATCACGCTTCTCGAAGATGCCTGCCAGGGATTGCTGGACAACATTATCGGGGAAGGGTAAAAAGTATAAATTCCTATGCAGTTTGATTTTTTAGAGAAATAAATCAATAAAAGTGCTATTGTTTCGCTAAAACTTTGTATCTTTGCAAATAGATTTGTTAAAGCAATAAGATTATATTAAATTATGCCTAAAGTACTTCTCTATATAACTGCCAAAATAATATGGAACTTTCTGTTTTACAATACAGATTTCCATGAAAACAGAGCTCATGTTCATGTGGGTAAACGAGGGACAGAAGAACTCTGCAAAATTTGGTTAGAGCCAAATATAGAATTGGCAAAACAAGGTGACTTAACAGATAAGCAGGTCAAAGAAGTGATTAAGATAGCAGAAAAATACCAATCTAAATTACTTCATCAATGGAAGCAGTTTAAGAAAGGTAAGACAATAAAAATCATTAAAATAAAAGAGTAAGAATATGTATCAGAAAGAAGGTTATTGGGATGTGAAGCCAAAGATAAAGGCTTTATCCTTTCCCAAAAGAGGTAAGTTTGAAGTTACCCTGCAAGATGGCCGTTCCATAACGATGCCTATCTCTGCATTCCCAAGCATGAAAAAAGTCCCAGTAAAAGAAAGAAACAACTGGTATCTCATGGGGGGTGGCTTTACTTGGGATTCTTGTCCAGAAGTAATCCATATTGAACAGATTTTGGGCAACTATGCAAATTATGCCCACGAGCAAAATGCCTGAAACAGAATTATAAATATTGGGAGTATTCAGCAAATGAAAAAATGCTGATGATACTCCCTTTTTCTTTTTATACCGTAATCTCGCCCGAGCCATAGCAACGATGATGATGCTCATCATAAACTACACAGAACTGGCCGGGAGCCACACCATGAATCGCCTCTTCTGAATGAATCATCCAGCGGCCGTCTTCTAGCTTTTCTATCTTAGCAGGATGATACTCCGGCGTATGGCGAATCTTGAAAGTTACCTTCTGCATCGCAACCTCGCGTGTGAGGAAATGGAAATCATGGAGAGGAAAATCCTTCTTGTATGCCGACTGCGGATCATAACCATGACTCACATACAGGATATTGTTCTCTACATCCTTCTTAATCACGAACCAGGGACCGCCGCCAAAGCCCAAGCCCTTGCGCTGGCCGATGGTATGAAACCACAAACCCTTGTGCTCGCCTATGCGCTTGCCCGTTTCCATCTCTATGACATCGCCCGGCTTTTCGCCCAGATAACGGCGGATATAATCATTATAATTTATCTGTCCCAGGAAGCAGATTCCCTGACTGTCCTTGCGCTTAGCATTTATCAGATGCTCCTCTTCGGCTATCTCGCGAACCTCATTCTTGATATGATGGCCGATAGGGAAAATCGCTTTTTTCAATTGCCAGCTCTCTATCTGAGCCAGGAAATCGGTCTGGTCTTTCACAGGATCAGGACTCGTGACAAGCCATTTATCGCCATTTTCATCCGTTTCGGTCTGCGCATAATGCCCCGTGGCGATGAGGTCGTAGTTGTGACCCATCTTCTCATCGAAGGCACCAAACTTAATCAGGCGGTTGCACATTACATCCGGATTAGGCGTAAAACCAGCCTTCACCTTCTCCATCGTATAACGGGTTACCTCGTTCCAATATTCATGATGGCAGTCAACCACTTGCAGCTTGCACCCATACTTTCTAGCCACAGCCGTAGCCATCTCCAGGTCCTCCTCCGAAGAGCAGTCCCACTCCTCTTTCTCCTCAGGACCAATCTTGATGTAGAAGCAATCAGGATGCAGGCCCAGCTGGGCAAACTCCCAAACCACAACCGAACTGTCGACACCCCCCGAAAGGAGCACGGCAATTCTCTTATCCTTTATTTCATCAATATTCAGCATATTCTTTCCTGTTTATAATAATCCGGTTGCAAAATTACGAAAAAAAACTGATATAAAGAACATAGAAAGGGCTAGAAATGCATGAGAAAGAGAAAAGAAAAGCCCGCAAAGCCTATTTTCGCTATAGTAAACACTTATAGCCGCATTCGTAGCTTTTAAACATAAAACGAGTTTTGCTTTCGTTTTTATCTATACCTTTGCAATCGATTTCAGAAATCGATAAGAAAGAATGTTTTTGAAAAATCAGTATTTACATTAATAGATAAAGAAAAATGGAGATTTTAAAAAATCTATTTTATGGCTTCCCAGACCTTTGGGGAGGCGGAGTAGCCCACTCTGTGATGATTCTTTCGCTGGTCATCGCCTTGGGTTTGTGTTTAGGTAAGCTCAGAGTAAAAGGTGTTTCCCTGGGCTTGGCTTGGATTCTGTTCATCGGTCTTATCTTTGGACATTTCTCTCTCAACCTTGACGAGCATCTGCTCCACTTCCTCAAGGAATTTGGCTTGATCCTCTTTGTCTACTCTATCGGTCTGGAGGTAGGTCCGGGCTTCTTCGCTTCGTTCAAGAACGGCGGCAAGAGTCTCAACCTGCTCAGCATGATTGTTGTGGCCCTGAGTATCATTACTACCTTGGTCATCTTCTCATTTTCGGGAACATCCATCACCTCTATGGCAGGTATCCTTTCGGGTGCCGTAACCAACACTCCTGGATTGGGTGCAGCCCAGCAGGCATTCAGCGACTTGCGCCACATCGACGCCCCATCCATCGCAGCCGGCTATGCCATCGCCTATCCTATGGGTGTGCTCGGCGTTATCCTCAGCTTCATTATATTAAGGTTCGCGCTACGCGTAGACAAGCAGAAGGAAGAGGATGAAGCTAAGCGAGGCAAGGGACATCTTGAAGCGATGACCCTGAACACCTTCGCCGTAAAGGTTTCTAACCAGATGGTTTTCAAAGATACCGTCAAGCAGATTCGCTATCTCCTGAAGCGCGACTTCATGGTTTCCAAGATTATCCGTCATAACGGCGAACGCCAGGACGAGGTGGTTAACGGACAGACCGTGATAGAAGAGGGCGACATTCTGCAGATTGTGGCTCATCCTACCGTAGAAGAACCTATCATCGCCCTGCTCGGCGAGAAGGTTGACGTAAAGGACGAGGAATTCAGCAGCGAGCTCATCAACCGCCGAATCCTGATTACCAAACCGGGTATCAACGGAAAGAGCATCAGCCAGTTGCAGATTAGAAGCAACCTTGGCGCCAACATTACCCGCGTAAACAGAAATGGTGTAGACCTCATCGCAACCCCAGACCTGAAACTCCAGTTGGGCGACCGCGTAACCGTAGTGGGCAAGGAACTCGCCATCGCTCATACCGAGAAGGTGCTGGGTAACCAGATGAAGCGTCTGAACTACCCTAACCTCATCCCAATCTTCCTGGGCATCATGCTGGGTTGTATCGTAGCCAACATTCCGTTCTTCATCCCAGGCATCAACGAGAATCTGCGTCTCGGACTTACCGGCGGTCCATTGGTAGTAGCCATTCTGATAGGTTATTTCGGACCGAAATACAACCTCGTTACCTACAATACCATTTCAGCCAACCTGATGCTTCGCGAAATCGGAATCTGCATCTTCCTGGCTTGCGTGGGTCTCGGCACAGGCGAACAGTTTATCCAGACCGTAGCATCAGAAAGCGGACTGACCTGGATTCTCTACGGCATCGCCATCACCATGATACCAATCATTCTGGGCGGCATCATCGGCAAGCTCGTGTTCCACATCAATTATTATACATTACTCGGCGTATTGGCAGGTGCCAACACCAACCCTTCTGCCCTGGCTTACGTACGTGAGCAGACTTCGGCAGATGCGCCAACTGTAGGCTATGCGAATGTATATCCATTCGCCATGTTCCTCAGAATAGTAACCATTCAGATTATTATTTTTGTATTCGGATAAACATATATGACAGAAAAAGAATTGAAAACCTGCGCTTGCGGAGAGGATAACTGCAACTGCAAGGAAATAGCAGAATCAGAACTCAGGAGAAAACTCGACTTATTATTACGTACCGGTAGCATTCTCATGGAGAGTGCTGCCGACACATCCCGCATCATGCGAACCATGAAGCGTGCAGCAGCTTTCCTCGGTCTCGACGAGCGATACATGCACCTTTACATCAACTGGAACGTGCTGATGGTAAACTATAGCGACGAGGAGCATTCCTTCTCCAAGTTCCAGCGATGCGAGAAGCATGGTATCAACCTCACCTCTATTTCCCAGGTAAGTAAGCTCACCTGGAAGGCCATCAAGGATAACTATTCACTCGAACAGTATGAGCAGGCCCTGAACGACATCAAGGCCACCCCACGCAGCTTTACCCCTTGGCAGGTAGCCATCGGCGGCGGTTTTGCCTGCGGCGGATTCTGCATCCAGTTCGGTTGCGACTGGCCAGCCTTCTTCTTCTGTTCGCTTGCAGCCATTCTGGGTTTCCGCCTGAGAATGTTCTTGCCAACCAAGGGCTGCAACAACTATGTAGCCATCGGTATTTCGGCTTTCATAGCCACTCTGATAGCCTGGTTGACCTCATTCCTTTCGCTCAACCCATCGATTGCCAAAGCGCTTCCAGCCTTCATGCATTCAGATACCCCTTGGCATCCGCTGATGGCGTGTGCCCTCTTCATCGTGCCAGGAGTTCCACTCATCAACTTTGTAAGCGATATGCTAGACGGATATATTGAGGTGGGAATGGTTCGTGCCCTGAACACCCTACTGATGCTCTTCGCGATGGCTTTCGGTATCGCCTTCGCCATCCAGGTTTGCCACATCGACAACTTCGTGAAGGATCTTACGATGACTCCTCATCACGAATACTGGGAGTTTGCCATCGCAGCTGCCGTATCGGCCATGGGCTTCTCTACCATCTTCAGCATACCTCGCCGTCTGTTGCCGGTTGTAGCTGTGGGCGGTATCATCGCCGTATGCTTCCGCAATTTCGTCAATCTGGGTCCATCTAACGACAACATCGGTCTTGACATGGGTCTGAGCATCGGTTCGCTTGCCGGTTCTGCGCTCATCAGCATCATCGTGATCAAGGCGCGCCATTGGTTCCATACCCCTCACCAATGCATTACCATTCCTAGCGTTATCCCAATGGTACCGGGAGTTCTGATGTATCGCGCCCTGTTCGCCTTCATCGACATGCATGGCGTGGTAGGCGAAGTAACCGTAGGTATGAACAACCTCATCAAGGCTTCGCTCGCCATCATCTGCATCGCCCTGGGTGTGGCAATTCCAAACGTATTCTTCCGCCGTTTCATCGCCGACAACCGCAAGCGCAAGCTGCTTGCCATGCTGGTAGAAAGAAAGAAGAAGAATGGCGAATTCGTAGATTTGCACGAAGTAGAAATCAAATAATCATCTGGTTGAAAATCAGTTTTTCATCGGATGATAATCAGAAATTCATCCGATGTTAACCGGTTTTTCATCCTATGATAATCAGTTTTTTCATCTGATGATAACCGGATAAAAAGAAGTAGAGATGCGATAAAACATCATTTTATTCTTCAAAAAAGGAGGATATTAAAATAAATGTTTTATCTTTGCACCCAAATTTAGCTATCGGTTATTTCTATAGCCGATAGCTTCAATAAAGGAACAATATGGAAATACGACAACTGAAATATTTCTTGAAGGTAGCCGAGACGCTCAACTTCTCAGAAGCTTCGCGCAAGTTATACATCACCCAGAGCACCCTCTCACAGCAGATTTCGCATCTGGAACAAGAGATAGGTCTGCCTCTCTTCGAGCGCAATTCTCATGAGGTTTACCTCACAGAGGCGGGCAAGGAATTGAGACCTTATGCCCAAAACGCGGTCAATTCTGCCGAAGCCTGTGTAGACCACATGAACGATCTGAAGGAAATGCTTACAGGCGAACTGAACATCGGCGTAACGTTCTCCTTCAGCAACATCATGTCCGAGACGCTCATCGCCTTTCTCCACGCCTATCCTCATGTAAAGCTCAACATCCAATACCGCACCATGCAGGAACTGATGGACGGACTGAAGAAGCGCGAACTCGACCTCGTTCTGGCTTTCAAGCCTCTGAAGAACGAAAAGGCGGTAGACAGCCGAGCTATTTTCAGCAACCGTCTTGCCGCCATCGTGAACGAGAATCATCCGCTGGCGCGTCTTTCATCGGTCAAGCTTTCCGATCTGGAGCGCTACGACCTCATCCTTCCTTGCAAGGGTCTGCAGGCACGCAACGCCTTTGAGCACATGGTAGAGGGCAAGGACTTGAACTACAAGATTATGGTAGAGGTGAATAATGTAAACATCATCTTCGACCTTCTGAGCCGCAGCAATCTGGTGACCATTCTCTCCGAATCGACCACCATTCTGCAGAACGGCATGAAGGCGATTCCTATCGATGCTGCCGACAACGAAATGGATGGCTGCATCCACATTCTGAAAGATGCTTACATGAAAAACTCAGCCCAGGAGTTCATCCGCATGCTGAGCCAGTCAACATCCATCCTTGCCAATTTTGCCCTGAAGGATATCCTGAGATAATCATCTTAACGCCTGGCGGCTTGCGAGCCTATTTGCTTGCGGCTAGAACAGATAAAAAAATCCTCGCTCGAGTTCTTTTTCGAGCGAGGATTTTTTCTTCTTTTTACCTTTATGGGGACCAGCGATGGAATCGCTGGGAACGGGGGACGCAAGGGGGCTTTTTACCCTTTCTTTCTTGCGATGATAATCGTTACGCCAGCCAGAATAGCGAGGATGCCTATCGCCAGCTGCAGAGAGAAGCTCTCGCCGAAGACGCAGACGCCGATGATTACCGCCGTTACAGGCTCCAGGGCTCCCATGATGGCGGCTGGCGTGCTGCCGATGAGATTGATGGAGATGGTCATGAAGAAGAGCGACAATACCGTTGGCAACAAAGCCAGCTGGGCAGCACTGAGCCATTGTTTAGGCGTTTGCAGCATCTGTATCGGCTCGCCCGCAATAAACGAATAGATGAGCATCGTGATGAGTCCGAACACCAGAATGTAGAAGGTAAACTTGATGTTCGACATGCCCGGATTCTTCCATTGGTTGATGGAGATGATGTAAAGGGCATAGAGCAGGGATGAACACATGACGAGGGCAAAACCCGCCGTGCTCAACTTATCGTTTCCATCGCCCTGATAGAGCAATCCTACTCCCGATACCGCCAGAAGAATGGCAAGCGAGGTAGACCACGTTACCTTCTCGTGGAAGAAGACCGTCATCAGGATGGCCGTCATAATAGGATAAACGAAGAGGATGGTGCTGGCAATACCTGCCGCCATATAATGGAAACTGACATAAAGCGTAGCTGATGAGAGCGAAAACATGCAGCCCAGCACGCCAAGACGAATCAGATGTCCCCACTTCACCTTGAAACTCTCCTTGCGAAACAGCATCACCACGGCAAACATCAGTACCGCCAAGAGATAACGATAGATGAGTACAGAACTGGAATTGAATCCGTCTCCATAGAGTTCGAGCGTGCCCAAAGGATTGGTACCATAACATACTGCGGCAACAATACCCGCCGCAAAGCCTTTAACTTTATTACTGCTTGTCATTAGATTAAATACTATTTTCTTTCTTATACTTCTTGTTATCTATCTATTTCGGGCTGCAAAGTTACAGCAAATATTCGAGATAAGCTAACAAAATCGTATAAATATATTGTAATATCTGAGAAAAAACGCTCTTTTCTTGTGCTTTACGAAAATAAATTGTACCTTTGCAATATCTTTGAAAAAAGATAATCAGATGAAACATTAAAAACTAAACAAAAGAATTAATAACAATGGAACAGATTAAGAATGATCAGCTCACACTTGAGATTTCATCTCTCGGAGCAGAACTTCAGAGCATCAAGGATGCTAATGGTAATGAATATCTCTGGGATGGCGACGAGAAATACTGGAACCGCCACTCTCCTATCCTCTTCCCTATCGTATGCGGATTGTGGAAAGACACTTATCGCACAGAGGGCAAGGAGTATCACCTTTCTCGCCATGGTTTCGCACGCGATACAGAGTTCAAACTCGTTGGCAAGACTGCCGACCGCCTCACCTTCGCGCTCATCGACAACGAAGAGACTCAGAAGAACTATCCTTACCACTTCAACCTTGCCATCTCTTACCGCCTGCAGGGCAACGAGATTCATGTCATCTGGCACGTAGAGAATACCGACGACAAGGAAATCTTCTTCCAGATTGGCGGTCACCCAGCATTCATGGTTCCTGGCTGCAAGAAGGGCGAAGAAATGAAGGCTACCCTGAAACTCGACAACGAGGCTCCTGTTCGTCTCTATGGTAACGTAGGCGGATGCATCGACCGTCAGGCTAAGGAAACCGTAGAAACCGACAAGGGTATCTGGGAAGTAAACGAGGAGACTTTCGCAGAAGATGCTGTTATCTTCGACAAGAGTCAGGTTAAGCAGGTGAGCATTCTCAACGAGCAGGGCGAACCTCATGTAACCCTCGAGTTCAAGACTCCAGCCGTAGGTATCTGGAACCCAACAGGCAAGCACGCTCCATTCATCTGCATCGAGCCATGGTATGGTTTGAGCGACTGGGCTGAATATGATGGCGAGTTTAAGGACAAGTATCTGATGAACCGTCTGCAGCCAGGTGCAAGTTTCATGAGTGAGTATATCATCAGAATTGAGAAATAATGGAAGAAAAAGACAATTTGCAACTCCCCGAGAACGCATTCCGCGAACTGAAAGACGGGGAGGAATATAAGCCGCTGATGTCGCCTGACAAGGTTTATCCTGAGGTGAACGGATGGTCAGTTACATGGGGAATCGTGATGGCAGTCATCTTCTCTGCCGCCGCAGCTTATCTGGGCTTGAAGGTGGGTCAGGTGTTCGAAGCAGCCATCCCTATCGCCATCATCGCCGTGGGCGTAAGTACCGCTACCAAGCGTAGCAAGGCGCTGGGCGAGAATGTCATCATCCAGAGCATCGGAGCCTGTTCGGGTGCTGTGGTGGCAGGAGCCATCTTTACCCTGCCAGCCATCTACATCCTGCAGGCTAAATATCCGGAGATGACAACTTCGTTTATGAAAATTTTCATGGCTTCGGCCTTGGGAGGAGTCTTGGGAATCCTTTTTCTTATTCCTTTCCGCAAGTACTTCGTAAGCGATATGCACGGCAAGTATCCGTTCCCTGAGGCTACGGCTACCACGCAGGTACTGGTGAGCGGAGCCAAGGGAGGCGACCAGGCTAAGCCGCTGCTCATAGCCGGACTGGTGGGTGGTCTTTACGACTTTATCGTAGCCAGCCTGGGATGGTGGAACGAGAACTTCACTTCCCGTGTGGTAAGTCTGGGATGCGACCTTGCCGACAAGGCAAAGCTCGTGTTCAAGGTGAACACAGGTGCTGCCGTATTAGGTCTGGGTTACATCATCGGTCTGAAGTATGCCTTCTTCACCTGTTTGGGTTCGCTCGTAGTATGGTGGCTGATTGTTCCGGGCATGAGCGTTATCTTCCATGATAGCGTGCTGAGCGCCTGGGATCCTAGCATCGTGAAGACCGTGGGTGCGATGAGTCCGGAGGAAATCTTCCGTGCCTACGCCCGCAGCATCGGTATCGGCGGTATCGCCATGGCAGGTATCATCGGCATCATCAAGAGCTGGGGCATCATCAAGAGTGCCGTAGGTCTGGCTGCCAAGGAGCTGAAGGGCAAGAGCGATGTGGATGAGAACGTGAAGCGTACCCAGCGCGACATCTCTTTCAAGATTATCGCTATCGGTTCGCTTGTTACTATCCTCGTAACCTTCCTCTTCTTCTGGTTTGGCGTGATGGAGGGCAACCTTCTCTTCGCCATTATCGCCATTCTGCTCGTGGCTGCCATCGCCTTCCTCTTTACTACCGTAGCGGCTAATGCCATCGCTATCGTGGGTTCAAACCCTGTTTCGGGAATGACCCTGATGACGCTCATCTTTGCCTCTGTGGTGATGGTGGCTGTAGGCCTGAAAGGTCCTGGCGGCATGCTGGCTGCCCTGATTATGGGTGGTGTGGTTTGTACAGCCCTCTCGGTAGCAGGTTCGTTTATTACCGACCTGAAAATAGGTTACTGGCTGGGAACAACTCCTAAGAAACAGGAGGGATGGAAATTCCTCGGTACCCTGGTGAGTGCGGCTACCGTGGGCGGCGTGATGATGCTGCTCAACGAGACTTACGGTTTCGCATCGGGTTCGCTTGCAGCTCCTCAGGCTAATGCGATGGCTGCGGTTATCGACCCTTTGATGAATGGCGTGGGAGCTCCTTGGGTGCTCTATGGCATCGGAGCCGTAATAGCCATCGTGCTGACTTATTTCAAGATTCCTGCCCTGGCTTTCGCGCTGGGTATGTTTATTCCGCTGGAACTGAACGTTCCTCTGCTCGTGGGTGGAGCCATCAACTGGTATGTTACTTCGCGCAGCAAGGATGCCAAGGTGAACAGCGAACGTGGTGAGAAGGGAACGCTCATCGCCAGCGGCTTCATCGCCGGTGGAGCCCTGATGGGTGTGGTTAGCGCCCTTCTGAAGTTTGGCGGCATCGAGGTAAGTATCGCCGACAGCTGGTGGGTTAATCCGATGTCTGAGGTTTGTTCGCTCCTGGCTTACATCTGCCTCATCGGTTTCTTTATCAGAGCCACAAAGAAATAAAGAATAGGCTTTTTACAAATAAGACAATCGCCTGGATGCATCTGAGCACCCAGGCGATTTTTTATTCTATCCGAATAGTTTTTCTATCCTACGATTCCGCAGCTACGAAATCCATCGGCTTGACGCCAAACTGCTTCTGGAAGCACTTGGCAAAATAGCTAGGACTGCTGAAACCTACCATATAGCTGATTTCGCTGATGCGGTAGTTTCCTTCTTTCAGGAGCTTTGCGCCCTTCTTCAGTTTCACGAGCTGGATCATCTCGTTTGGCGTAACATCGGCAAGACCGCGAATCTTATTAAAGAGCGAAGAGCGGCTCATGCCCATCTTTTCGGCAAGGAACGCCACGTTGAGTTCCGGATTCGCCACATTCTCTTCGATGATGCGAGACATCCGTTCCAGGAACGCATTATCAACCTGAGTTGGAGCTATCTCTGCTATCGGCTCAAGCGGAGTATGAGAGAACTTACTCCTCAACAGACGGCGCATCTCAAGAAGCTGTCTTACGCTTGCCTCAAGATACTTCATCGAGAACGGCTTTTCTATGTAGACATCGGCTCCACAGTTCATACTCTCCGTCTTCGCCGCATCATCGGTCTTTGCCGTGAGCATCACGAACGGGAGATGAGAATATTCAGAATTTTCACGCACCCTACGGCAGAACTCCGGACCATCCATCTCCGGCATCATCCAGTCGCTTATGATGAGCGAAACCGGATGTTTCTCCAGTTTACGGAGCGCATTCTTTCCGTTGTCGGCGGTATAAACCGTATACATCTTTTCGAAATGAGCCTTCACAAACTGGCGCATGTCTTCATCATCATCCACAATCAGCATCACCGGTTTTGCCGGTTCACGAAGCGGACTGGCAACAGCAACGCCTGCCTTTTGAGAACCTTGCTCAACTGGAGTTTCATCTGTCAGCAGATTTTCCTCAGCAACAGTTTCTTCTTCCTTCACCATTTCATCCGCCTTCTCTACCACAGCATCCAACTGGTTGAGCGGCAGGGTTACGATAAAGGTAGCTCCCTTACCTACTGCAGATTCTACTTCAACCATACCATGATGAGCCTCAACGAGATTCTTCACGATGTTGAGACCGATTCCAGTTCCCGGTTTGTTGTCGCGTGCCTGATAGAAGGCTCCGAAGATTTTCTCCTTTTCGTCAGGACTGATTCCCAATCCGTTGTCTTCCACCTCTATGCGGAAATGGTTTCCATCCTCCAGCAAGCGGCAGGACAAGCGTACATAATCCTCGGTATATTTCAAGGCGTTGGTCATCAGATTGCTGATAACCTTGGTAATGGCCTCCTGGTCAATCATCGCCACGAGCTCATCGGCTGGATAATCTACCTCAAAACGGATGCTTTTCTGCTCGAAGGTAGGAGCAAAGCGCTCTGCCACAGCATGCATCAGCTTCGAAATGTTGTTCAAATGGAAATGAACCTGCATGCCCTTCTGCTGCACTTTGTTGAAATCGAGCAACTGATTTACTAGCAGGAGCAAACGCTGGGCGTTACGGTCGATAACAGAAAGCGTCTGCGTGATAGTCTCACCATCGGTAAGTTTTTCGGAAACCTGTTTCCAATGCTCTTTCAGACTCTCCAAAGGTCCGATGATAAGCGTTACCGGCGTACGGATTTCATGGGCAATCATCGTGAAGAACTGCAGGCGGGCATCTCTCATCTCCTGTTCCTGCTTGAGTTCCAACTGGTCGAGTTCTTCCTGATGACGGAGTTTCTCACGTTTCAACCGGCTCTGCATGAACCAGTAGATTGCGTAACCGATGAGCAGAAGATACAGAATCTTGGCTGGCAAAGACCACCAGAACGGCGGATGAACCACAATCTGCAGTTTTGCCTCATTCTTCGACCATACACCATCATTATTGGTTGCCTTAACCAGGAAGGTATAGGTTCCGGCAGGAAGATTGGTATAGTTGGCACGATGCTCGTGGGTATAAATCCAATCCTTGTCTACTCCCTCAAGTTTGTAAGCATACTGGTTCTTCTCAGGCGATACATAGCTCAGGGCGGCAAACGAGATATTGATGGTATTCTCGTTATGAGACAGATTGAGTTCTGCTGCATGACTCAGAGATTTCTCCAGCTGGTCGCTCCCCGCCTCTATCGGCTGTCCGAAGAGTTCTACCGAGGTGATTGCCACAGGAGGAGCTACCTGGTTAATCTTGACGAGATATGGATAGAAGCAGTTGAAACCTCTTGTAGAACCGAAATAGATTCTGCCATCAGAAGCCAGGAGTCTGGCGTTTGGCATAAACTGATCACAAGTGAGTCCGTCATATTTATTGAACAGCTGGACAGGTTCACCCGGCGTATATTTCACAATTCCCTTGCTGGTAGAAATCCACATTACTCCCTGCGAAATGACAAGACTCGAGAATTCCTGACTAGGCGCATCGATGGAGATGCGTCGGAATATACCTTTTGAAGGCAGAAATTCGCAAAGCCCATCGCCAGTTGCGGCATAGAGCTGCCCCTTTTCGCCAATAACCAGACAGTTTACCTGATCACTCCCCAGCGAAGTAGAATCATTCTCAACATGCTTATACTGTTTCCAGGCATTATTCTTGTCCAAGCGCCACAAGCCACCTCCCTGGGTAGCAAACCATACGTTGCCCTGAGGATCTTCCTTGATATCGATGGTAAGCGACTTGAACGACTTGATTTTTCTAAACTTCTGCTGCCCTTCATCGAAAAGGCTGGCTCCATCCATCGAAGCCGCCCACAGCCGATTCTTCCGGTCGCGATAAATACAATAGGCATTACTTCCCGAAGCCATTCCATCGGTTTGGAAAATCTGCTGCGCTCCGGTAGCCATATTCATTCTGATGACACCATTACCATAGGTTCCCACCCACAAATCATTACCATTGGCAAAGAGAGCATGAACATTATACTTGCCCATAGCCGCCTTGCCCGGATAAGAAACAAAACTGTTGGTCTGGGGATTGAAGCAGTCAAGTCCGGCATCATCGGTAGCTATCCAGATGCGATGCTGCTGGTCTTCGAAGAATCTTCCTACCACATTACCGCGCAATCCCCCCTGTCGAGCTGAGTAAGCACGGAAACGTTCTTCAACACTCGTAGAAGGAAGATAACTTACGCCACCATAGAAAGTAGTTACCCAGATGCCGCCCTCATTATCGCCAGCAATACCATAAACAAAACGCTCGTTGGTACTCCGGCTCGGATCGTTTACTTCCGACAGCATACTCCAAGAGCGGTTCTGGATGTCATACTGCACCAATCCATCATCGCTGGCTATGAGAATATACTTGTTGCTGTTGTTGTAAAGCTGGTGGATATGATGAACAGCATTACTCAAGGTTCCGCTGATGAGCTGTTCGGCACTACCATCAGCGTTGAACTTATAAAGTCCGTTTTCCCAGGTTCCGACATAAAGATTGCCATCGGGAGCAGCCAGCATCGCCATGCCGTAAAACATGGTTGCATCGCCCTTCAGAGGGAATGCTTCAAACTGGTCGGTCGACTTGTTGAGATGATAGATGCTGGCATCACCATGGTTACAGAGCATCCATACCTGATTGTTGGCATCGACCAGCGTACTTTGCACTTTACCCTGAATATTCTTCATCGGATACTGATGCAGTTCGTGAGTAGTCCGATTGTATCTGAACACGCCCTGTCCGTTGGTAGAAATCCAAATATTCTGATCGCCGTCAAGCGAAAAATTAAGGACAGGCGCCGTAATCTTATCACTCAGTTTCTGGAATCGGTCAGTTGCATTACAGAACAGATAGGCTCCATTATTGCAACCTACCAGCAGGCCTTCTTCGCAAGCAGTAAGGGCGCTCACAAACTGGTCTACAGTCGTAAAGGGATTATAATAGGTTTTGACATCGTATCCGTCAAAACGGCACAATCCGTTGTCTGTACCAAACCACATGTATCCCTTGGAACCCTGAACCACGCTACGCACAGCATTACTCGGCAAACCATCATCCATTGTGATAGAGCGCACCATAGGGTCGATAGGAGCCCATTGTGCACCCGAGTTGGTTTGCGTTATCGTATGTGGCTGCGCCTGAATATCCGTAGCCCCTTTCGAAACAAAGGCTATCGGCACCTGCGCCTCAGCCCCTACAGGCATCATCATGCAGAGCACAGCAACCATTAGAGTAGATATCTTTCTCATTATATGGGTCTTTATTTTCTGTTGTTAGATAAAATAATGCCGCAAAATTACAAAAATATAACGAGAAATACAACAAAAAGAACAAAAAAAGCCCCGAAACAAACAAATAGCTACTTTTTAATAGTAAGACTATCTGTTTGCTTCAGGGCAAAACTTAAATAATGATTCAAGTGAGAAGTTTCACTATCAACAGATTGAAACCTGAATTACTTGCTCTTTACATCACTCCATTTAGGCGGTTTCACACCCAGCAGATTCTTCACGAAGAAATCGTAACGCTTGTGCTCGCCATAGAGTTCGCCCATGGTATGATGGGCTCCAGGAATCACCACGAGTTCGAAATCCTTGTTCGCCTTTTCCAGGGCATTCACCACCTGATAGGTGCTCGAAGGATCTACGTTGTCATCTATCTCGCCTACCACCAGCATCAACGGGCGCTCCAGCTTGTGGGCGTTCTCCACGTTGCTGCACTCTACGTAACTGGAATCGATAGGCCAGCTCATCCATTGCTCGTTCCACCAGATTTTATCCATCCGGTTATCGTGACAGCCGCAGGCACTATAGGCAGCCTTGTAGAAATCGCCATGCAGCAATACGGCTGTGGTACTCTCCTGTCCGCCTGCCGAACAGCCATAGATTGCCACATTATCAGCATCCATATAAGGATACTTCTTGGCTGCAGCCTTGATCCAGAGCTCACGGTCTGGGAATCCGGCATCCTTCAGATTCTTGTAGCAAACCTCCTCAAACTTCTTGCCGCGATAGGAAGTTCCCATCGCATCGAGCTGGACTACGATGAAACCGAGTTCGGCAAGCGAAGTGGTGTACCAGTTGTATGGCATGAAACTCTTCGGAGTATAGGCATCGCCCGGACCCGAATAGATATACTCAATAACCGGATATTTCTTGTTCGGATCGAAATTGGTAGGGCGCTGGATGATGCCCCACATATCGGTCTTGCCATCACGCCCCTTAGCCACAAACACCTCAGGAGCTACCCATCCGTGCTTCTTCAAAGTAGCAATATCAGCCGTCTCCAGAGTCTTGACGAGCTTACCGGTCTGCGCATCTCTGAGCACGGTAACAGGAGCGGCATCCACCTTAGAATAGGTATCCAGGAGATAATGGTAATCGTAGGTGTACTGGGCACTATGATTGCCCTCTTCGGGAGTGAGCGCCACCATATTCTTGCCGTCGATACCTATTTTATAATAATGTACCAGATATGGGTCCTCATTCTTGTTCACGCCACTAGCCGAGAAATAAATTTCTCCCTTCTCTTCATCCACACGCTGGATGCCGCGAACAAACCAGTCGCCCTTTGTAATCTGTCGGATAACCTTCGATTTCTGCACATCGTAGAGATAGAGATGATTCCAGTTGTCGCGCTCGCTCATCCAGAGCAGTTGCTTGCCATCCTTGATAAACTGACGCCACAGACGACCATAGTTTACGAAAGTATTGGCACGCTCCTCTACCACGGTACGAAGCTTGCCGGTTTCGGCATTCATCGCCAGCATCTGATAGAGATGATGCCCACGCTGGTTGTACTCCATCGTCACCTCCTTGCTGTCTGGTGTCCATTGCATCCACTCCAGTTCATACTGGTTTTCTATCTGATGCTTGTCAGCCTCCACCTTCTTTCCGGTAGCCACATCGATGATGACCGGATAGTGCTGTGGCAGGGCATCGCCCGGCTTGGCATACTCCTGCTTGTGGAGGATAGGCTGCAGCTGGTCGGCAGGCGAAGATTCCACGTAGTAAGCATAGCGCTTCTCTACCGGCACACGCTTGCATACGAAGATGTGCTTGCCGTCTGGACTCCATTGGATGCGGTTGCTGTAATAGCATCCGATGGTACCATCCTGAGTGAGGATTCGCTTGGCTTCGGTATAAGGTTTTCCTGCCTCATGAACCACCACGTTGTAACCTTCGATGTAGGCTTCCATCTTGCCGTCGGGCGAAAGTACCGGATAAGCCTCCTTCTCCTCATCTACCTCCATCCAATGGCGCTCGTGGCGTCTGCCAAACTGAGGTTTATAAGGGCGGCGAGGCTTGATGCCCAGCGCCTTCTCCATCGCTTCCTGCGACTCATAAGTCTTCATCTCATCCTTGTCGGCATCATAGGATACAAACTTCTTGCCCTGAGGAGTAGAAATCTGATAATGCAATACATGGGTAGAATCGCACCAAGCCGATGAGCGTGCCCAATGGAACACGGAGTCGGCTGAAAACTGATGACGCAGCGCATAGGCTCTGTTGTAATCTTCTAATGTGCCCTGTGCTGAAGCTGTAGCTGCCGGCATCGCCAGAACTGCGCTCAACAGCGAAAGGCCTAAAATCTTATTCTTCATTATGCTTGATATTTTACTTGTTGACTTCTTTAGTATCTTTTTTCTCCAGTTAGGAAAATATTATTTCCCAGTATAGAAATCGGTGATGCGTCGGATGGCACGCTGGCAAACCGGACAGAAATCATCCACTTCGTTGATTCGCATACGGCAAACCTGTGCCGGACGGTAACATCCCTTGCTCTGGTTGCCCGCCCCCTCGAATACACCAATCTTGAAGACGGCTTCGTTGAGTTTCTTCTGCTCCTTCTCATTTCTGATATTCTTATGATCCGGAAGTTTGGCAAGCGGCGTAGGAATCTTCACGCCCTTCGGCATCATATCCGCCCACTTGCTCTGGAAATCCTTCAGCGTGGTGAGGTTAGGCTCCCAAGGCTCGGTATCACCAGGATACATCGGGTCGTACTCATCGGTACTGTACTCATCACCCAAGCCCGCATAGCCATGACCGAACTCATGTACCAGCACCTTCTTGAACGTAGGATGATCAGAGGTGGAAAGCGTAACCTGGTTGTAGATGCCGCCGCCACCATACGTAGGAGAATTCACCAATACGATAATCTGCTCGAAAGGCACATTACTCAAGGCATCATAGATGCGATGAATCTTGCTCGTGGTGAGATAACGGTTCGAATAAAAAGTATCGTAATGAGAGCAAGCCATCGTGTTCTTCCATTTCCCTTCGTGCGGAATACTTGGTCCCTCATCGAGCGATGGAGCCGCAACAGCCACCACGTTGAATCTCGACTTGAGCGAAGCGAAAGGTTCGCGCTCGAAGATGGCATCAGCTGCCCGCTGCGCATCCTGATAGAACTTATCCATCTGGTCCTGGCGATAGCCCTCGGCGATGATGGCGAGGTCAACACAGTCGGCAGTCTCTCCGCTCTTCACGATATAGCGGTAAGGGATGCCATTCTCGCCCAATGGTCGGATGAGGATATCCTGTGGATTGATGGTATGGCGCAGTTCTGCAGTCACCTTCTGATGCGTATCGCTCAGGGTGATGCTTACATCCACCGGCTTCTTCGGGAACGGCACGAGGAAACTGCTCTCGAATGATTTCTGCAGATGCTTAGCCTCCTGTGTAAGCTGCCACTCCTGGAAGAGTGTAGAGAAGGTGTTTACATAGAGCACCTTGTTGGTGCCATGCTCATACACGGTCACCTGTCCGTTTCCGTTCAGGAATTTCTCATCCAGTCTTGTCTTTCTGCCCGCCCAGGTAGGGTTGCTGTAAGCCTGTTCAAAATAGATAGCCTGGTTCACGCTATCGCCCGCCACGATGTAATCCAGTCGCAGCGTCTTATCTTCGAAGTTGTCTTCAAAGCGCTGTGCCTGCATCGGCAAAGCCATCATCAAGGCGAGGGATGCAGTAAATAAAGTCTTATTCTTCATTTTTTATTTCATTCTCTTTAATAATGATATCTACTTCACTCTTACCTCATAAGGGAAACGGCGGGAAGATGGATCGAGCGAATGATTCGAAGGAGCACCCATCACCACGAGATAGAGCGCCTTGAGAGGCTGGGACTTTGGAGCCACAAGCGAAACCTTTCCATTCATCGCTTCGCCCATCGGGCTGTAGATGCATTCATCGGTATCGGCAGTTACTCCCACCAAACCATAACGGTAGCCGATGGTTCGTGCCATCTTGTCCTTAGATGCCTTGAACACCTTACCCTCGGCATCGAGAGCTCTGAAATCTACTGTAACCTTCTTGCCAGCCTTCGGGATTTCCAGCTTAATGGCATTGAAACCATAGTTCTCTGGAACCGAAGCTGTATCCGGACGGAGATAACCATTTTTCTGCTCCAGCATCCTGGTATCAAAGGTGCAGGCATAAGGTCGGGTCTCCTTACGGGCATAATCGAAATCGAAGTTCACGAGATGACGGTAGCAGTCGAACATCTCATCATTAAACAGCTTCTGACTCATCTTATACTTCCGCTTGTAGGTAACAACCGGGTCCTCTCCTACTTTTCCCTCACGATAGAGCTGGGCGATGCTTTCCAAACCATGCTTCTCAGCCCACCATTCTATCACGTATGGCGAATGATAGATGTTGTCCAGATGCAGATACCCCTTATGGGTAAGCTGTCTGAAGGCATCGAAATGATACTTCTCATCTGTTATCCAGTCGGGATTCACTCTCCAGAGCATCCATTGGGATGTCATCTCGAAGAAGCCACTTCCTCCCCAGGCTTCGCCCGTTTTGTCTGCCATAATCTGAAGTTGGAAACTATGTCCCAACTCATGAGCCAGACAGTTGAGTTTCTTATCTTGAATACGGTTAGGGGTTACCCAGAGCGCGCCGATAAAGTCATCGTAAGTTCCGCCGTAAGCAGTTCCTTCCAGCGAATAGTTCACCATCACCATCATCTTATACTTGTCGCAGATGCTGCCTGGTAGAGAGAACTTCAGGGTGTCACGGAAGAAACGATAGAACCGTTCTACCTGAGTCTGTAGATTGCCCAGGTCGAATTTCATCGGCTTACCTTCGAGCGAAGGAGGATTCTGCGGATTGTCTCCGAATGGCTTTTCCCAGAAATACACGATATTCTGGGTCTGTGCACTATGTCGCCAGCACCATCTCTCATCATCCTTGTTGAAATCATAGGGTTTCAGAGAGTCCGGTACGAAGATGAGTTTCTGTGGTGCAGAAACAGGATTTACGGGTCTGGTGGCAGGAGCCTCAGATGGGTCCTGCTGTGCCAGGACTGCAGTAGCCCAAGGCAAGGTTGCCGCTGTGAGTATCAGCGATAAAAAGATTCGTTTCATTTCGGTTATGATTTTTGCGTTATTTATATTTTTGCGTTATTTATTCTTTTCGTTATTGATATTTCGCCACAAAAGTACTGATAATCTTGCAAAAACGCTCGCAATATCGTCTAAAATGATATAAATATCGTATCTTCTCAAAGAACATCTTAGAGATTTGTCAAAAATTACATCAAAATGATAGATTTGTGCAAAAAAACTTGGGAGATATTATAAAAAGTCGTATCTTTGCCAAAAGAATTCTATAAAAAGAACAGATTATGAGATTATCAGAAGAACGATATATTAGCTTACTTACCGACTTTGGTTTCAAACGTATATTTGGAACAAAGCCAAATAAAGACTTGCTCATCAACTTTCTGAATTCACTTTTCGATGGAGAGCAGGTCATTAAGGATGTCCGCTACCTCAATAGCGAGCACGTTGGTGATGTTTTCGCTGAGCGCAAAGCTATCTTTGACGTGTACTGTGAAAATGAGAAAGGAGAAAAGTTCATCGTTGAAATGCAGAACGCTTTTCAGAAATACTTCAAAGACCGTTCTCTCTTCTACTCTACATTTCCTATCAGAGAGCAAGCCCCAAAAGGACAGGATTGGAATTTCAAGCTAGACCACGTTTATACAGTAGCATTGCTCAATTTTGATTTTAAGGAAGAAGCTTTCGACCAAAAAGAAATCAATCACGATGTTGGTCTGCTAGACAAAAAGACATTCAAGGTCTTTAACGACAAGCTTTCTTTCAAGTATATTGAAATTGCCAAATTCAACAAAAGCGAGGCTGAGCTAGAAACTCTGTATGACAAATGGCTCTATGTACTCAAGAATTTACCCAAGCTTGACAAACGACCGAAAGCTTTAAAAGAAAGAATTTTCACGAAATTGTTTGAAGAAGCTGAAATCGCTAAATTCAGTCAACAAGAATTACGAGAATACGAGGATAGTCTTAAGGCCTATCGAGACATAAAAAATTCAATCGATACTGCGAAGGAAGAAGGCAGGAAAGAAGGCAGAGAAGAAGGTGTTGCCAAAGAAAAGTTGGCCACCGCAAAACGTCTTCTCGGCATGGGGCTCACACAAGAGCAAGTTGCCAAAGGTACAGACCTTTCAATAGAATATATAGAGAGACTTGTTTAAACAACAGAACTTTCGCATGTGGTTCAAGAACGGGCTGAAGGCCCAAAAGCTCCTAGCTCAGGGCAGCGCCCTGGGTATAATAGCAATCAGCAAGGCGCCCTGTAAGGGCAAAAGCTTTATAAATCCTTGGTTTTTAAAGCTTTTGCCCTTACAGGGCGACAAGTTTGCGTCCATAATAAGTAGCTGTATCACACTTCTGCCAAGCAATTCAAGCTGTTCAGCCAAGCACCTCAAGTAGTTCAGTAAGCGAGTTCAGACGTCTCAGTTAGCTGATGCAGACGTCTCGATAAGCCTACGGATACGGCTCCGTTAGCTTACGCAGTAATATCTGTAACCCGATGCAGTAATATCTGTAACCCGATGCAGTAATATCTGTAACCCGATGCAGTAATATCTGTAACCCGATGCAGTAATATCTGTAACCCGATGCAGTAATATCAGTAACCCAGCGCAGTCTTCATATGAACAAATTTTATGTAATAATCTATCATCCATCACGATTTATATGTATTACACATCTTAATATACTAATATACAGACACTTGAATAGCGTGATAGATACTTCGAAAACGGAAATATCCATCACGCTATCCATCACGATTTGGGGGTATCCCTCACGATTTTCTCACTACACTCTATCAGATACTGCATATCATTGTTGAAAAGCTTGCGATAGATGGCATCAGACCTTAAAGAATTAGATTCGTGTGATTGCCGGCATATGGCAGCAACCACACAAATCAAGATGTTCAAACCAAATAAACGTGGATGTATGACTGTTTAAACTATGAATTATAGGGTATTAAGACAACACATCTTACGCTTCGGATATGTACGTATTAAAAGGAGAAACGAGAGTGTTATCAATATAAGTGGAGAAACAAAAAAGTTCCGTTGCATTCCGCAAAACAACAGTTTTACGTCAGCAACGGAAGTAACTATATTAACTATGCGAATTTCATCTTGATGGTGATAACTGCCTTATGCAGTTTACCATTCTTATTATAGACCATGGTTGGTTTGATGATATAAGTCTTGCCCTTTTCAGAAGAACCAGGCTTATGACCCACAGTAAGAGCATAGCCCCCGGCATCATATTCGAAGTAGATTTTCGTACCATCTCCCCAAACACCGGAAGAACCATCTTCTGCAATCCAGAAGCCGATTCCATTGGCAGAGTAAGCATACGACACCTTGCCATCAGGATTAGTCAAGCCCACAGCCACCTTGTCATCAGCAGGACCCGTGAAGCCCTCAGCTTTCACAACGCCAGCCTCCAATGTAGCACTTGCAATCTCAGAAGGCTGCAACTTGAATGCCTTTGCAATCTTCTCCATGACACCATCATTCAAGAGATTGAAGGTATACAGAGGATAGCTTTCGCTGCTTGCGTCAAGACTTACTTCAAGTGAAGTCTCCACGTCAGTAGGGTCTCCTTCCGGTATCGTCACGTTGCCCAGCAAGTCGGCACCCGAGAACTTCACACGATAAGGCCATTGCTCATCATTGGTCTCATCATCATCCCAGGCATTGCGATTATACTTATCAGGAGCAGCCAGCACACAGAGGTACAAGCGCTCGGTATTGGCAGGAACTTCGTAGTTTGCTGTGCCTTTCTTGCCTGTATGCATCTCGCCATAATGCGACTTACCATCCTTGGTGATAGCCACAAAACCATAACGATAATTCTGCTGAGTATTGCTCTGTGAATTATACTTGGTCACAGTACTCTTGGCATTACCATCTCCATCTACCACAGTGCCTGGATCACCAGCTGCCAAAGCAGAGCCAGGAGCCAAACCCTCAAGCATTGCACTTACCTTGCCCGAAGCAGGAACATTCAGCGGGATGAGATTGAAACCTGTTGTACCCGGGCAGTTAGTATAAGCCACCTGATAATAGCCATCGTTCTTATACAGTTTGGTAGAATAGTTGATGGCAGCCTCCTTCTTATACTGATGCACAACCTTGAAATCATAGTCAGCACAATGAGCACTATACGCATACAAATCCTTGTAGAGTGCATCAAGACTATTGTTGCAATAGATGCGCATATAAGTCTGGAGCGGATCCTCCGGATATTTGCTTTCTTTCCAGATACGGGCGTATGACTCGATGCCATGCTTTTCAGTAAACCAATACTGGAACCAGTAGCTTGCGTAACGCATGAACTCATGGTTGAAGTGGCGATGATGATTCTTGAGCCAAACAGCATAATGAGCGTCCTGGTCAAAACACTCGTTAGGATAATCCTGGAACGACTGCCACTGGGCACATTGTTCCCAATAAGCACAACCGCCAGCACCATTTTCACCAAATCCATAACGGAAGCCAGCAGGCACAAGCTGAGAACCATCAGCCCTATCTATTGGCGTAACCTCACCCGTGAAAAGCTTGTCGGCAGAAACCTGATATTGGAAAGAGTGCCCTATCTCATGACCGATGGTTGAACCAACCGGCTTGCAGGTAGATGGATTTACCCAAAGGGCACCTATCTTGTCATCATAGCCAGAACCAGTAGCAAGCCATTCTGTCTGATAAAGGAGATAAATCTGCATCTTATGATTGTCAAGGACCGATTTTCCCTGTCCGACAGTTGCCATACCGAGTTTCTCTACATTGGTCTTATAGAACTGCTCAGCCTTCTGCAACAAGTCATCAACATCCACACGCAAAGCCTCCGGTACAGATTCAGCATTAGGATTATCTCCAAAGCCAGGCTCCCAGAACACAAAGAAGTGCTCGCTCTGCTTCATTCTCCACCACGACCATCTGGCATCGCTGCGGAGCATGTAGTCAGGTCCCTTTTCAAATCCTTCATTCCAGGTACCAGGAGTGATATACATACTATAATTACTAATAGAAGAAGCATCCATCATCTTTACGGCATCAGGATTAGCCTCTTGATGGATTGTTACCGTAACACACTTCTCACCACATTTGATAGTAACCTCTGCCTCACGATAAGTTTCATTATCGTTTTTACTAAGGAGCAAAGGCATCTTAACATCTCCTGCGCCACCCTTAGGCACAGTTATTTTTAGCCAAGAGATAGAAGTTGCCGCACGGGTACCTACTTCTGCGACACTAGCCGTCCAAGCTGAATTTGCAGTAAAAGATATGCTTGCCTCTGTCTCATCCCAAGGAATCGTCTTTGTCAATTCACCAGTAGGCGAAGTAATATCACCGATTACAATATCATCATCACTACTACATGATGCTATCATTCCTATCATTAAGACTAGGAATAGATAAACTTTCTGTTTTAAAATGAATTTAAACATATTAAAGGTAATTAGGTTTAATAAAAACTACGGAATTGGCTCTACAAAAATAGAAAACTGTTTCTGACTAGCCATAGGAAAAAAGGTTTGTATCAAAGCTGCATTATTATAAACCGCAAATTCGCCACCATAACCTATAGTTGATTTTACTGAAACTTTAGAATAAGATATGATATTAGGGAATTTTACCTTAATCGTAAAATAGACACCGCCTCCCCAACGATATTCTGTTAATCGATAGGGATTCTTACTATAATCAGATATCGTTACTGACATTGGCTGCTTTAAAGGATCTTCTATAATATATTCAGTTCCATTACATCCACCAAGATACAGCCCAATAGAAGGTTGTTTATCTGTTTTGGCATTTACAAACAAAAAAGTCAGTAAGCTCAAAAATATAATTAAAATATTTCTTTTCATACGATTTATGTTTTAAATTAAATTACTCTGGTATCAAAAATATAGAACGCCCTTGTTTTAGAGGAACATAAAGCTGCACCTCTACTTTATGACTTTCTATAGGATATGTTTCAACGAATCCACCCATTGTACTAACCTTCAGTACCGAATAATGAGTAGATAAAGGAAACTTAGCCGTAAGACACAACATAACTCCTTCTCCTAAGAATAAATATTCTTTATTTATTTGGGGATTTGCAAAATTGTCATCAATCAAAACTTTTGTATAAGTTAATGGACTAGTAACCACATACTCTGTTCCTACAGGTCCCCATAATAAATCGCTAAAGGAGAGTTTGTCTGTGCTTGTACTTTTTCAACAAAAACCCAAGACAAAAGGAGAAAAGAAAACAAAAACAGAATTATTTTTTTTATAATCAAAACTAAATATGTTTTTTAATAAGTAGGAAGGAAAAAATCCTTCCTACTTATATTAAATTATAAAACTGTTGCAGTTACCTTAAATTGAATAAACTTGTTTTGCGGATCATCCTTCATCGCAAAAACAAAGTTTAATTCTTGTTTCGTCTTAGAAGCAATACCTGGAGCATGTCCTATTCCAATGCTACCAGCAGTACCATCAGCTTCTATATAGAAACTGAATCCATCAGCATTCCACACACAAACATGTGATTTTCCATCAACCCAGTAACCGATACCAGTTGCCGTATATTCGGAAGTAACATCCCATTTTCCGGTTTCGTTATCAACCATATACATAGCAATAGGACCTTCTGGATCTTTCAATCCTTTCAAAAAATCTGAATAAGAGATACCCATACATTTCTCAATAGCATCTTTACTCTTAGACAAATCTATAGAAGTAGGATCATATTCCGCTGTAGCAACGTCGATAGCTGCTATCACCAATCCAGGATTGGTTACTGAAATAGGGATATTGAATCGAACATAGTCGTCATAGTCCCTACCATTATTAACGGCAAATCCTACATTTTCAATAATTGAAAGACCTGCTTTGGTTGTTTCTGGCACTTTCACTACGATTGCTTTATTAGCTTTATCAAGTTCTACAGAAGCAACAACTTTACTTGCATCAAAGTTTCCATCTTTATCTTTAGCAAAATTGCCATCAACATCATATCCCCATCCTGAAGTTCCAACTGTTGGGGCAGTTTTGTCCCAAACCGTCTTAGATGTATTGATGTTGTAGAAGACAACACTACCATTATCAACTGCTGCCAACATATCATCAACCGTCATGCCTAATTTCTCTTGTATTTTCTCTGCATATTTCTTTAAGCTGATGGAGATTGGAGCTATGTGTCCTTCTCTGAATTCAGCATTATAAGTTATATTTGCAGAAGCATCGATTCGGAGATACGGAGACTCAGACTCGGTATATACATGCTTCTCTACCGCATCATTAGGATCATCGCTACAAGCGGTGAAGCTCAATGCCAAGCATGCCATGCATACATATAATATATTCTTTTTCATATCAATGTCTATTAATAATTATTTTTCACCAGATGTCAAACCATCATATCCTGGATTCTGTTTCAACTTGAGGTTACCCTTCAATGCTGTCTTAGGGATTGGGAACAAATCACCATCACGATTATCAACCTTATCCTTGCAGAACCAAGACTTACCGTTGTAAACATTCATATTGGTGCCCTTGATGTTAAAGCGAATCAATTCGTCACGACGATGAGCCTCGGCCACGAATTCCTTAGCATACTCATCGAGCAAACCTCCAAATTCAATATCAGCTCCACCTTCTTCAGTAATTACCCAATCATGAGAATTAACGTCCTTTCCACGGTCTTCACGATGACCATAGTTGTACTTACTACCACCTTTCAGATAAGCAGCAGTAACAACTGCCTTTTCCGGATTAGCCTTGAAGTTGCGGGCACGAACCTTTGTTACCAGCTCAGCAGCCACATCTTCATTCTGTCCCAAGCGAAGCAGGCACTCAGCCTTCATCATCATGGCATCTGCCAAACGGAAATAAGGCACGTCATCATAACTTGTACCAAAATCACCACTCAAGATTTCATACTTAATCAAGCGGTAGCTCTCAAATGGGAAACAACCAGGATTGTCGATACTATGAAGTTCCTTGGTATAAACCAATGGCTCACCATCTACAGTGATAGGACTTCCATCCTGCGCATACTGCTGACCACCTGTCCAAGTATTTTCCATGCGGGTATCACCCTCCTCATAGATATCAAGGAACTGTGGGAATACGATGCCACCTCCAGTAGCCCAACCAGCAAAGTTCCAACGGGCACGACCGGCATTGTGAATCCACATATTAGCCATATAGTTACCACCAGCATACTTATTCTCCAATGGAATACCAAATATAATCTCTGGCGATTTAGAGATATCTTCTACGAAGTTATCATTGTAGTTAGGTGCCAAAGAGAAAGGCCCCTCCAACACTTTGTTAACTTCGTCCAAACTCTTCTGATACCAACTCTTGTCAGAATCATCCTTAAACCAAGCATTGTGGTTCAAATAGAGTTTTGCCAAAAGCATGTGAGCGGCATACTTGTTGATCTTTCCCATCTCAATAGTAGAAGGACATTTATCAGCAACAGCCTTCAATTCGCTCTCAATCCATTTGAAAGTATCTTCTGGCTTTGACTGTTCCGGTGTCCAACCATCCTCATGGACATAGGTAGTATCCAAAGGAATATTACGGTACAAATCGAACAAATTGTAGTAATATAATGCACGATAAGCACGAATCTGCGCTGTAATATCCTCGCTGGAAGCGATTGCCTCGTTAGCAAGAATCTTGTTACAAGCATTTACACCTGCATAGTTGTTGTTCCAGTTAACCTCAAAGAAACCAATTTCTGAGTTCAACTGGTGCTTATGCATTGATACATAGAGGTCTCCCCATCCAATACCAGGACGGTTAGGAACACCCCATACATCAGAGCTCATATCCATAATGTCAGACATACCAAACCATCCCCAATATACATTACGCAAGCTGCTATATACAGGAGCAATGGTACGTTCCAATTCTGCCTGTGACAGAGGATGTTGCTCTGTTGCGATTACACTATATAATTTCTCATCAAGATCAGTACAGCCTGTCATGGTCAAGCCACAGGTACCAACGATGGCAGAAACTAATATCTTATTTATTTTTGTATTCATAATGTTTCTTTTTTAGAATGTTACCTTTGCACCCAATGTAAATGTACGAATAGTAGGATACTTATCACGTGAATCAATACCTGAGTACTGTGGATTACTGTTAGTCAACTCTGGATCCAAACCACTATAGCCTGTAATAGTAAAGAGATTATCACCTGACAAATACAAATACAGGTTCTTTACATAGTGATTTTCCTTCAAAGGTACAGTATAACCGAAAGTCAAGTTAGACAACTTCAAGAAATTACCATTTTCCAAGTAATAATCTACGAATGTCTGCTTCTGAGCTACAGAAAGTACAGCTGTTCCGAACTTTTTCTCTGCAGCGCTCTTCAAACGGTTATAGGTAACGGCATTGTTCTCATAATAAGCACGAGCCTCATTCAGAATCTTGAATCCAAACTGACCGGTAAACTGCATACTGAGATCAAAGTTCTTGTAGCGAAGCGTATTACTCCAACCCACATTGAACTTAGGGATAGCATTACCCAAATACTGATGATACTTATCATCGGTAAGCATATTATCAGTAAACTCCTCAGCTTCACCAGTTTCTTTATTCAGAATCATCCAAAGACCATTTTCAGAGATACCAACAGCCTTCATACCATACCACTGACCGAGAGGTTTTCCAACTGCCATACGCTGGGTTGACATAGTGATAGGCTCACCCAAATAAGCAATATCCTGCTCATTGGCTGTCTCATACAAGTCGTTGGAAAGACTAATCAACTTAGTAGCATTGGTAGCGAAGGTAGCAGTAGTCTTCCACTCAAAATCTTTTGTGCGAACAGGAACAGCGTTGATACCGATTTCAATACCCTGATTACGCATCTTACCAACATTAGCCAAAGTAGAGCTTACCAGATTTGGAGGTGTAGGAACGGTGTACCACCAAAGCATATCAGAAGTATTCTTGCGGTAAACATCAATAGTACCAGACAAACGATCATCCAATACACTCCAATCCAAACCGATATTGTACTCAGTAGACTTCTCCCATTTCAAATCGGGGTTAGGATTTGATGTAACGGCAAGTCCCTGATACCACTTACCTTTATCATAATAGTAGCTGCTACCCAATTCCCACTTGGTAAGAGACAGATATGGGTCGTTAGGAATGACACCGGTTACACCATAGCCAAAACGCAACTTCAAATTATTCAACCATCCCTTTGTACTTTCCATGAACTTCTCATTACTGATAGTCCAACCAGCAGATGCAGAAGGGAATGTACCCCACTTATTGTTAGCACCAAACTTAGATGAACCTTCACGGCGTACACTCACCAAGAGATTGTACTTATCAGCATAGCCATAACTGATACGACCAAAGAAACCGACGAGCTTATTGTCGTTCTTATAGCTACCCATACCAGCCTTACCATCTTTCAGATATTCACCTACTCCAAGGTTATTATACTGATAATAATCGCTCATGAAGTTGGTATTGTTAGCGTTGAAGCCCTCATACATATTATACTGATAGCTATAACCTACCAGACCCTCGAAACGATGCTCGCCCCACTGCTGCTTATAGGTTGAGGTCAATTCAAGATTATCGCTCTTGCCATAACTATAGCTATGATATGCATAACCCTTGAATCCATTCTGTTTCTGGTCATAATACTGAGAAGTATAATATCCTTCATCATGCGCATTAGAACGGTCGGTAGCAATCATCAGGTTGGTCTTCCATCCCTTAATTGGCTCGACTGTGATATTACCCGTCATACGTGTCTGCTCAGTCTTGTATTCACCCGTATGCTCATTCAAAAGAGCAATAGGGTTCATATAATAGTTGATAGACATGTTCTCATAATAGGTACCATCACTATTATAGATAGGCTCGGTAGGATTACGCATGATAGCCTGACGATAAATCTGAGTACCGGCAGCATCTACAGGACCGTTTTTATGATACTTCTTCATTATATTGAACTGCAACTTCACGATGTCGTTGAGCATATAATGCGACAGACCTGCATTGAAACGCATTTCATCAGAATAAGTCTTCAAGAAAACACCCTGCTGGTTTCTATAAGTGAAATCAGCATTATAAGAGGTTGTCTTGTTACCACCAGTAATAGAAATATTATGATTGTGCGTGAATGCAGTACGGGTTACTGCATCCAGCCAATCTGTATCGTATCCCTTGTCAGTAAAGTTGGTCAAACCATTTCGGATATCAGAGCCATCCATCATATCAAGCTTATTGGCAAATGATGCGATGGAAGCATAACCACTATAATTTACAGTAGTATTTGTCTCACGACGACCCGACTTTGTGGTAATGATAATTACACCAGCAGCACCACGTGTACCATAGATTGCAGCAGCTGATGCATCCTTCAAGACGTCAATACTCTCAATATCTTCTGGAGCAACTGTTGACATATCACCCTCAATACCATCAACAAGAACCAGAGGAGTATTAGATCCGCTCAAAGAAATCACACCGCGAAGACGAATAGCAGAAGTAACACTAGGGTCACCAGAACCATTAGAAATGGTCAGACCAGCAACCTTACCCTTGATCAAATCACCTGCATCATGAATATTTCCCTGAGAGAAATCTTCTGCCTTGACACTGGTAATGGCAGAAGTGATGTCACCCTTCTTCTGGGTACCATAACCGATAACGACTACTTCGTTCAAAGACTTCAAGTCTTCCTGAAGTGTCACGTCACCGCCTTTGGTCTCTTGATTTACATATCCGATATAGGAGATTGTTAAGGTAGCGCCACGCTTTACCTTTAAGGTATAGTTACCATCAAGATCGGTAACAGTACCATTCTTGGCGTTGCCTTTTTCAATAACACTCGCACCAATGATGGCTTCACCATTGGCATCCTTCACTACACCCTTTACGGTAACTTCGTTCTGCTGAACATTTTCCACCTTAGGGTTTGATAAGGTCTCATTTGCTGCTAGAGTAGGTAATGCCCCCCCCCACATGCAAGGACCAAACACGCGATGGCTTTTACATAAGCTTGACTATGTACAAAGCCTGAGATTTTTTGTGTCTGTCTCATTTTCTATTTTTGCTAGGTTTATAATTGTTTAAATTTCGATTGCAAAGTAACACAATATTTTGTATATTATGCTACATTATCGTCTAAAAAAGTGAAAATATCGTCCAAAATGAGCGATTTAGACGATATTTTCGTCTTTTAAGCCGATTTTGTTACTCTTAAATGTTGTTTATTCTAAATGATGTCTTTGTTGTCTTTAATGTTTTATTGTTTTGTTGTTTCTATATCTTTTTTATTGTTTCATCGCCTTCTTCAGTTTTTCCACAGCGGCATGAATCATGTCGTGGGTTCCACTTCCGTCGGTTACGTATTTCTGAACCATTCTGCCATAACTGATGGCATCCTTGAGTTCCTCGCTGGTGTTGTCATCCGGCCAGCCGGCACGGCGAAGCAGACCGGAGAGTTCCCGGAGGTCTTCCATCTCGGCAAGGTTGCCAGGGCGCATCGTGTTGATGGCACGGTTCAGGATAGCAGTAGTACCTTCCAGTTCGTCCTGGGTTACCTTCTTCTTACACTTTGCCACCAGCTCCTGTGCCTGAGCCATTACCTTCTGCATGCGCTCATATCCGAACGGTGCCCATGGAGCATACTCCGGAACCTTCTGAGAGAGGGCATTCCACTTCTCCTGGTCAGCCTTGCGCTCTGCGGCAAGATTCAGGAGAGAATTCAGTTCGGTGAAATCTATCTTCACCTTCTTGCTCTTCTTGCTCTTAGCATCGGTCAGGTTGATGCGGTAGTAGTGGGTACTGTTGGCGTTGCGATAATAGTCTGGCTGGAATTCCTTGCCATCCAGCTTCAGGGTAAGGAGATTGGCTCCTGCACCTGTGGTAACGCCGTTTGATTCGCCCACGGTGATATTACTCAACTTGGAGTCTATGTTCAGCGTAGCCTGGTTCCAGGTCTGTGCGCCTGTGCCCGCCATCACCAATGGTCCGTACATCAGGGTTCCTACCCAGGATGTCTTCAGCGGAGTACCGTCCAGACTTGCCACATCGCTCGAAAGCTTGTCGGCACCATATTCGATATGCTTGCTGAATGGCATGTCGATTTCTACGACATCTCCCACCTTCCAGTGCTTCTGCTCCAGTTCTACATAGGTGCTAGGCTGATAGCTCTTTGTCACTTCCTTGCCGTTCACCTTGATGGAGAAACCTTGCGTAGCCCAATATGGCACACGGAGTTTCAGGGTGAAATCGCCCTCACCTTCCGTAATCTTGATGGCTGAATGCTGTGCCGGCCATAGGCAATCCTGCTTGATGGTCACCCCCTTCTCCTTCCAGCGGAGGGTGGTTGGCATATAGAGTCCTACCCAGAGAGTATGATCGTTGGCAAAATAAGCCGACTGCTGGTACTTTGTATGGTTTTCAGAACCTGTACCACCGCAGCAGGTGCTCTGAGGAGTCTCGTTGCCGAACGGCTTGGTGGCATTCAGACCTACTGCATACTGATAGCAGGTTTGATACTGGTCCGGATTGAGCGAACCGATAATCTGATTATACAGCGTGCGCTCGATATAGTCGAGATACTGCGCATTATCAGGGTTATAACAGTTCAGATCCTTGCTCAGTTTGACGAGGTTATACGCACAGCAGGTTTCATTGATATCCGGATAAGCCTCCGATTCGCCTTCCTGCAGTCCGTTGGTTGCCATACTCAGTATCTGGGTATATGGCTGGCGGAACATCTCTCCATTTCCTACACCACCCATCGCATACATGTATCTGCCCTGCACCAGTCTCCAGAAGTTCTCAGCCAGATTGTAATAGTATGGCTTCTGATTGCTTTTGTAACTGCGCAGCGCTCCGATAATCATCGGAATATGCTGGTTGGCATGGCGGGTGCGGATGTCATCGATGTTCTTGCTCAGCGGATCATAGAACTTAGGCGCATCGAAACAGTTGGCTGCCTCGAGGAGCTTTGCCTTTTCATCCGGATTGGAAACCATCTCAGAAAGACGGGAGAGCGATTCGCTCATACCTCCCACCTCACCGGCGATGTACATGTCCCACATCTCGTAGCGGTTACCCGGCTTGGCTCTGCGCTCATCCTGGGTGCCGTCCTGCTTTACGTAAGTGCGGTAGTGCATGCGGTTCCATACCCAGAGTCCCATATCCTTGGCGATGAGGAGTGCCTTGTCGCAGATTTCCTTATCATCAAAGTAGGTTGCAATGTCTATCAGACCGGCAAGTTGCTTGTGTACGCTGTAATAAGGAGCCCAAACCCAATCGGAGTTGTTGTAGGCACGATACATTTCTATCAGGGCGCAATGCTGAGCCGGAATGGCGTTGATATAGCCGTAGCCATAAAGTTCAGGGTGCTTCTTATACTCATCAAAAGCAGCCCAGGTGCCCTTCATCTCTCTGAGTTCAGCCTCAGGAGCGAAATCACGAGCCTCCCAGTTGCGCTTCAGTTCCTTATTATATACGAAGGTCTTCTCCTGACACTCTCGCAACTCATTCACCATTCGGGTGATGTTCTTGCGGAGGATTGCCTTCTGTTCAGGATTAGTTGCCACGGCGTATGCCTGTGCGATTGCCGACATATAGTGGCCTGATCCATGACCCTTGAGCTTGGTGTCTGGCGAATCCCAGCCATCACTCTTGGTATACCCTTCGGTACTGAGTCCGTAGGTATCGCGATAGTTGTAGAGTTGTTGGGTAACATCCCAGGAACAGATCTCACGGATAGCCTCATCACGGTTGTGGGTGAGTCGGTTGTCACCATCTATGCTCACATCAGCGAGTGAGAAGGTATGAGCCACTTCCTTTTCTGGAGTCTGATAGCCTTCAGCCACCACCTTGATTTGTGCCTTGACAGGATAACCATTGTCGGTAGTCTCATCACCAATCACAAAACCACCTATCTCATATTGGCTCCCGGCAGGATGTTTCTGCGCATCAGCCTCAGCCTGCTCATCAGCAAGCGGAGCGTTAGCCCAGCGCACCTGGCGATACTCTGAATAACCATCAGAATAGGTTACCCATACGAGATTAGGAAGTCGGGGAACTGTGCCCACCGGACAATCTACTGATATTGCCTCCACCTTAGAGATGGTGCGATAAACCGTGGCTGCTGTTGTCATGGATGGCAAACTGGCTACACCTATCAATAATGTAAACTGCTTTAAATCCATATCTTCTAGGTTTATTATTGTTTCATTTATTTTTCTGGCTGCAAAATAACAGAAAAAATCAACGAAGTCCTAAAATTATCGTACATAAAGATACAATTATCGTCTAACAGGATACTTGTGATACGATATTTTCATCATTTTGGACTTTCTTTGCATTACATAAACAATTCTATTCGTAAATTTGCAGCAGAAATAAAAACTTGTGGTAATCCGGTAATACAGGCATTGCCACCAAGCGAACAACAAAACGGACAAAACAACAATAAACCTAGAAAGTTATGGTTAAGAAACTCTTTTTCATCGCCACCTTATTATATATAGGGGCAACAGTATCGGCAGAGAACTATCTGGTGAAATCACCAGATGGTAAAATCGTAGCAGAACTCAACACCAACAAGTCTCTCTCTCTTCAATTTAAATACAATGGCTCCATTCTTTTACAGGAGTCTTCAATAGGTGTAACGCTGAACGATGGAACGGACATGGGTAAGAATCCTAAGGTAGCAAGCCACAAGCTTAGCAACCATAAGGAAACTATCCATGCCCCATTCTATCGTCAGCAAAACTTTGAAACAGCTTATCAGGAACTGAATCTGAAACTGAAGAATGGTTTCGGCATCATCCTGAGAGCTTACGATGAGGGAGTGGCTTACCGATTCTATACCCAGCGAAAAGGCAAGACCATCATACTGAATGAAACCGCCGCCTACCAGTTTGGCAAGGACAAGAAGGCATGGTTGCCATACACTACGACACCAGAAAAGCCTTTTGCCATGGCTTTCCAGAATATCTATCACGAAACACGACTCGATACCGCTAAGCAGGATTTGGCTTTTCTCCCGGCTACCATAGATTGCGGAAAGGCAAAGGTCACTATTCTGGAAAGCGACCTGGAGAAGTATCCGGGCATGTGGCTGAAGGCTAACAGCAGCGAACAGGATAAAGAGAAGGGAATCCTGAGAGCCGCCTTTGCTCCCTACCCTAAGGAGATGGCTTACTACCCTTGGCGACACATGAGCCACGTAAAGAGCACCTGCGATTACATCGCAACCAGCACCGGCAAGCGCAATTATCCTTGGCGCATCTTCGCCATCACAGAGCACGATACCCAGATGCCAACCAACAATCTGGTGTACGCCCTGGCTGCTCCCAACAAGATAGGCGATACTTCCTGGATCAAACCGGGCAAGGTGGCTTGGGACTGGTGGAACGACTGGAATCTGAAAGGTGTGGATTTCAAGGCAGGCATCAATTTCGATACTTACAAATATTACATAGATTTTGCTCATAATCACGGTTTGGAATACATCATCCTTGATGAAGGATGGTACAACTCGAAAGAGGGAAGCATTCTGAAACCAATAGACGATATCCAGTTGTCTAAGCTCATAGAATATGGTAAGAGCAAGGGCGTGGATATTGTGCTTTGGGCAGTCTTCAACGTGATGGACGAGAATCTGGAAAACATCTGCAAGACCTATGCTGATATGGGCATCAAGGGATTCAAGGTGGATTTCATGGACCGCGACGACCAGACCGCCATCGAAATGGTGGAACGTCTGGCTGCCTGCACCGCCAAGCATCATCTCATCCTCGACCTGCACGGCATCTACAAGCCAAACGGCCTGAACCGCACCTACCCCAACATCCTCAACTACGAGAGTGTTTTCGGTATGGAAGAGTGCCGCTGGACGGAAGCAAAGAATGATATGCCACTCTACGACGTCACCTTCCCATACATCCGAATGATGGCAGGACAGGTGGATTTCACACCGGGAGCGATGAGAAACGGAACCCGCGACAACTGGAAGGCAATCTACACCAAACCGATTTCGATGGGTACCCGATGCCACCAGGCTGCCTGCTACATCGTACAGGACAGTCCGTTTACGATGCTCGCCGACACTCCTACCAACTATGAGGCGGATGAGCCATACACCCGATACATTGCTTCATTGCCTGTAGTTTTCGACAAGACCATCGTGCCACAGGGCGAAATCGGAAAGTATATCGTTACCGCCAGAAAGAAGGGCAACGACTGGTATGTTGGCGGTCAGAGCAACTGGGATGAGCGCACGCTCACCCTGAAGTTTGATTTCCTCGCGGATGGAGATTACGAAGCAATCGTATTGAAGGATGGCATCAATGCCAACCACGATGCCGAGGATTACAAGATAGAGAAATCTGTCATCAATCAGAAATCGGAAATGAAGATTCATCTTGCTTCTGGCGGTGGATTCGTCATCAAGGTTATCAAGAAATAAAAAAGCATTTAGAAAAAAGAAGTTCATATGGTTAGTAAAAATATAATTGTAACACTATTCGTAACAGCAGCTGCGGCAGCGCCTGAGACAGGTGCTGCCCAGAAAGCTGCTTACAACACTCCGGGAGCAAGCAACCCTATCCTGCCTGGCTATTTTGCCGACCCAACCATCAAGAAGTTTGGTGACACCTATTATATATATGCTACTACCGATGGTAGCGGAGCCGGTTTCGGACCGGCACAGCTCTGGTGCAGCAAGGATTTCAAGAACTGGACCCTGATGCCGATGAACTGGCCAGACAGCCACTGGATCTGGGCACCGGATGTAATGCAGAACGAAGCCGACGGCAAGTATTACTATCTCTACTGCCAGCCTTGCAAGCTCCATCTGGGTGTGGGCGATACACCTCGCGGTCCTTGGAAAAATGTGCTGGGCGAGAGCGAAGCCGTGCTCGTACCGGATAGATTCGTAAAGAATGCCATCACTCTGGATGGTCAGACCTTCCGAGATGATGATGGTTCGGTCTATATGTATTGGGGCACCTGGGGCATCTACAAAGGCTTCGGTTGCGGAGCAGGTAAGCTGAATCCTGACATGAAATCATTCAGCGAAACCAAGCTCATCCCGAACACCGAGGTTACTCACTTCTTCGAAGCTCCTTTCGTCTTCAAGCGCAACGGCATCTACTACTTCCTCTACTCCTGCGAGCATTGCGAAGATGCCAGCTACCGCGTAGATTACGCCACAGCCAAGAGTCCACTCGGTCCTTATACCTACCACGGAACTATCCTCAAGACCAATGCCGATGGAACCGTTCATGGTCCAGGACACAACAGCGTGCTCCAGGAAGGCGACAACTACTACATCGTATATCATCGCCACGATAATCCACATTCCAACCGTGGATTCCATCGTCAGGTGGCAATCGATAAACTCGAATTCAATGCAGACGGTACCATCAAGGAGGTCATTCCAACCCACGAAGGTCTCGATCTGAAACCGGAGATGAAGGTAGCAAAGAACCTCGCCTTCGGCGCCAAGGTTACCGCCTCTTCCTACTACGACAACGACTTCCGTCCGGAATATGCGGTTGATGACAACAACGGCACACTCTGGCGCCCTCGCACCACCGGACCGGCTTGGATCCAAATTGACCTGGGCAAGAAGCAGAGCATCAAGAGCATCTGGACTCAGTTTGAATACGGAACACAGTTCTATCAGTATCTCATCGAGACATCGAATGACGGCAAGCACTGGCAGACCTTCTCTGACAAGCGACAGAACCGTCTGGCTGGTTCGCCAATGGTAGATTTCGGAAATGCCAAGGCGCAGTACATCCGCCTCACCTATACTGGCGGACAGAAGAATGGTTTCGGTGGCGCCATCTGGAACATCAAGGTTTATGGTTCTGTAGAAGATTCTGCCCCACAGCAGTGGCTAGGCCTGACAGCAGCCGATTTCGATGGTACTACCTGGCATAACAACGAGGGAATGCTTGCCGGCAAGTTCTCGCTTCTTCAGGGCACCGCCCTCAGAGAGCGCATGACTGGCAAAGATGCAATCACCCTGCAACCGGGCACCCAGCTGGTGATGACTCATCCACAGCTCGGCAAGACACGCAAGCATACCCTCACCGCCCAAGCTTTCGACAACGGAAGCTGGCATCAGATAGATGAAAACGATCCTCGACTGAATCTTTCTGAAGGAAAACTGGAAATTAGTGCAGGCGAAAAACAATTTACCCTCACCAATCTCCGTTATTATAACTGGGAACAGGAGGCTGCAGAAAAGGCTTTCGATGCCCAAAGCAACATCGTACGTGAGGCAGTAGCCGACAAGAACAGTCAGGGACTGGTGGTAGATATCAGCGCTGACTACTACAACGAGGGCGATACCGTGCCTTACATCAAGAACGGCAGTCCGCTGGATGTTCACCTCAAGGGCGAGTTTGAGACACAGCACGATACAGCAGCCATCATCAAGACCATAGAGGGCAAGAAGGCATTCGCCTTTACCGGCAAGGAGAGTTACAGAAGCAACTTCATGCTCCCAGCCACTATCCGCGACAACGCTCCATATACCATCGAGGCATGGATTCTGAATCCGGAGATTGCCGAGAATGAATGCGTAGCCGATTTCACCTCTTCGCACGATGAACTGGAGAAGCTGATGCTGGTAAACGGCACCGAACCACGCTGCGGTGTGATGAACCATTACGGATGGTATGAGGATGCCGGCTACAAGGAGATGAAGACCCTGGAAGGCAAGTGGCAGCACGTATATGTCTGCTTCGACGGCAGAATCGAGAGCATCTACATCAACGCCAAGCTCATCAGCCAGAAAGATATCCAGCTCCTCGTCAAGCCATCGCAGTTTATGCTTCTGGGCAAGAATGCCGAAGAGGCATGGCCTTTCTCAGGCTATCTGCACTCATTGAAACTCTGGGATGAATACATTCCTTACAAAAGACAAACAAAATAAACTAGCAATACATGAAGAAGATTTTAGTAACATCAGCCTTGGCAGCATTGGCATTGATGCCTGCTTCGGCACAGAAGGTGAACAAGAGCTCGGGTGGTTATCCTATCACTCCGGTGCCTTTCACATCAGTAAAGGTTTGGAACAATACGTTCTGGGGACAGCGTATCGAGACCTCTCGCAAGGTAACCATCCCACTGGCTTTCAGCAAGTGCGAGACAGAGGGCAGATACAAGAACTTTGAGCGCGCCGCTCACCCTAGCGACAGTTACGACGTGGGCAAACTGATGCCTTACAGCTTCGACGATACCGACCCATACAAAACGATTGAGGGTGCCAGCTACGTGCTGCAAACTTATCCAGACAAGAAACTCAAGGCTTATATCGATAGCGTGCTCGATATCATTGCTCCGGCTCAGGAGGCTGACGGATATCTCTATACAGCCCGCACACAGAATCCGAAGCATCCCCATTTCTGGGCTGGCGACAAGCGCTGGAGCAAGGAAGAGGATCTGAGCCACGAGCTCTACAACCTCGGTCACATGGTAGAAGGTGCCGTGGCTCACTGGCAGGCTACAGGTAGCCGCAAGTTCCTCGACATCGCTATCCGCTATGCCGACTGCGTGGTTCGCGAGGTTGGTCCTAACCCAGGACAGGCTTGCGTGGTACCGGGACATCAGATTGCCGAAATGGCGCTCTGCAAGCTCTATCTCGCTACAGGCAACAAGAAATATCTCGAAGAGGCTAAGTTCTTCCTCGACTATCGTGGCAAGACATCTATCAAACAGGAATACTCTCAGAGCCACAAACCGGTTTTGGAACAGGACGAGGCTGTAGGTCATGCCGTTCGTGCCACCTATATGTATGCTGGTATGGCAGATGTAGCTGCCCTCACCGGCGATACCGCCTATATCCACGCCATCGACCGTATCTGGGACAACATCGTAAGCAAGAAGCTCTACATCACCGGAGGAATCGGAGCCACCAACAATGGTGAGGCTTTCGGCAAGAACTACGAGTTGCCTAATATGAGTGCCTACTGCGAAACCTGCGCAGCTATCGGCAATGTTTATGTCAACTACCGTCTCTTCCTTCTCCATGGCGAGAGTAAGTATTACGATGTATTGGAGCGTACCCTCTACAATGGTCTCATCAGTGGTGTGAGCATGGACGGCGGCGGCTTCTTCTACCCTAACCCATTGGAGAGCATGGGTCAGCATCAGCGTCAGGCTTGGTTCGGCTGTGCCTGCTGCCCTAGCAACATCTGCCGCTTCCTGCCATCCCTCCCGGGCTATGTATATGCCGTAAAGAATAAGAATGTATATGTCAACCTCTTCCTCAGCAACTCTTCTTCTCTGAAGGTAGCCGGTAAGAAGGTTTCCCTGAGTCAGGATACACAGTACCCTTGGAACGGCGACATCGCCATCAAGGTGGATGACAACAAGGCAGGTCAGTTCGGTATGAAGATCCGCATCCCGGGCTGGGTAAAGGGTCAGCCAGTACCATCAGACCTTTACTACTACAGCGACGGCAAGCGACTGGGCTATACCATCACCGTAAACGGAAAGAAGGTAGAGGCTAAGGTAACAGAGGATGGCTATTATACCATCAACCGCAAGTGGAAGAAGGGCGATGTGGTTCGCGTTCACTTCGATATGGAGGCACGCACCGTACGTGCCAACAACAAGGTAGAGGCCGACCGTGGCTGCATCAGCATCGAGCGTGGTCCTATCGTATATTGTGCAGAGTGGCCAGACAACCAGGGCTTCGACATCATGAGCATCCTGGAGAACCGCGAACCTCAGTTCGCTGAGGGCAAGCTCTCGTACGATGGTTTCATCGACCCTAAATACAAGAATGTACTGACACTCTACAAGGGGCAGAACATGGAGACCCTGACCGAGAATGTGCAGACTCTCGCCTACGACAAGAGCGGCAAGCTGAGCACCAAGGACCAGACCCTGACTCTCATCCCATACTTCGCCTGGGCTCATCGTGGCAACGGCAATATGAAGGTATGGTTGCCACAGGATGTCAAGGCTGCAAAGCCATCAGCTCCTGCAACTCTCGCTGCACAGGCTAAGGTAGAATTCTCTTCTCCAGTGCCAGCCAAGAGCAGTATCACCGACGGACTGGTTCCTGCCGATGAGAACGACCGTTCTATCCCATACATCCACTGGTGGCCTAAGAAGAACACCACAGAGTGGATTACCTACACCTTCCCAGAGAGCAAGGAGATCAAGACCAGCACCGTATATTGGTACGACGACCAGCCATGGGGCGGTTGCAAAGTACCAGACAGCTGGAAGCTCTACTATCAGGACGAGGCAGGCAACTGGAAGGAAGTTCCAGGAGCCGATGCTTATCCATGCATGCGAGGTGTAGCCTGCATCGTGAATTTCGACCCAGTGAAGACCAAGGCTGTGAAGCTCGAACTGAAGCAGCCAGAAACTCTGTCCTGCGGTTTGTTTGAGTGGAGCGTGAAGTAACAAGATTTATTATTAAATATTTTTCTTTCAAGAATTGCCATATTGCCATACCAGCCAGTAATCTCTCTGATTACAAAGCTGTTAGGGATATGGCAATTCTTTATTTTTAGGGGTTATCTGCCATATATTGCCATGAACAATCTTTATTCATAACTTCGCCATTGATGCGGAAGAAATTACGTCCCGACGTAGCATCTGATACATCGCGACGTAACAACAACTGCGTCCCGACGTAGCATCTGATACGTCGCGACGAAAATGAGGGTACTAATTCTCACAATAACAATATATGGCAATTCCCGGCGCTTTTCCGAGAATTACCATACGTACTTTTACGCTGAGTGTCAACCATTTACACATACAATATGGCAATTAAAACAACGCATTCAAACTTTTTTTATTTTTTCTTCACCAGTCTAATGACATACCCAGACCAAAGGCACCATACGGCAAGTATTCCCATTACGAAGATAAATATATATGTAGCAATACTACCTATGAAGATTCTACCGCTATGAGCCTCCAGAGCCACATTCCATAATGACATGGGCAGTTGGTTCATATAAGCGGGTTGTGGTGCAAAGTCGGTTCCTTCATTATACTCAGCAATGACAGGCGTATCAGAGAAATCCTGGCTCATACCTGCTATCGCCTTTTTTCCGAATGGTGCGCCAGCGTTCTTTAAAGCAGCTTTCCCGGTAGAATAATCAACGGTTGTCCCCTTTACTCTATCCCAAACAAAGAGACCACTAAACGAACCGCAATACCATTTACCATCTTTGTTTTGCTGAAGGACATTCAATCCCATAACACTGACTGGTGGAGTATTGGGGATTGACTCCAACTTTCCTGTCTGGAAATTCACGGAAAAGAAACCATCCGAAGTTGACAAGAGCCAGTCACCGAACTTTTCATCATAACGCACCACACGGAGTTTGTCATTCCAAGGGTTCTTGCTATGAAGCGTCGTCCCAGGAATAGACGGCATCTTGTTCAACACCAAGGCTATCATCACAGGTGGACGAAGGCACCAACCTGTCAGGGCTATCAACAAAGTAAGCATGATGGTGTATCGGCCTATTTTGTCATGCCATTGTAGCGAAAAGCGAAGCAACCTCTTCTGTTTAGGCTTTAACCAGAAGATAAGACCTGAGATGCAGAGCAACACCAGGATTATGGCAATGCCATCTACGATGAGTTTACCAATGCTGCCAAACAACTCTCCACTGTGAAGCAGCCATATCGTACGAAAGACTGTAACCTTCCCATCATACTCCTTTGGCATAGGCAATTCTATCCGGTGGAAGTTCTGATAAGGTGGCAAGGAAACATAAGCATAGGAGCGGCTGAGAACCAAAAGCGTATCTCCATGAGCAGAAATGTCGCTCAACTTCTCTTCCGGCTCTGTCGGAAGAGTTACGCTTTTCCATATTTTGTGACTCCCCAACCGGTAAAGTGCAAATGGAGATACCGACCAGACAGAACCATCATCCGTTCTGATAACATTTCTTATCTGTCGGCAGTCTGCTCCTGCTGGCATCCCCTTATTAAAGTCCTTGAATGTGGATGCTGTAGAATCCGTTTGCCAGATTCCCCCGTTTCCATACAGCAATATGGCATCATCCAAAGCAAGCGTTCCCCTCAGCAACCCGCCATTCCAATTCTTGAATTCATAGCGACTTGGCAGATATTTCCTGCTCACGTCCACATCTTTGATAAGCGAACGGTGGTTAAGCAGAATACCCGACAAGCAGAACATCAGCATGAAAAAGCTCATACCGATGCCTAACCATTTATGTTGTTTTCTCCAAGTTATTTTCTTATTTAGCATATTCATAATCATTATTACTATCTTGAATCAAGCTGCAAAGGTACATATTTCTAAGAAGGTATGCAATACCTAAAAATAATGAAAATGAGGATCTGGCAGTTTTTTTTTCTAAAAATATTTGGTAATTTCAAATTTTCGCCTTATCTTTGCACCCAATATCAGAAAATTCTCGGGGTTGACTGGATTTGACGGCGAGATGAAATGGTACGTAAGCATGCGGAGGCTCGTTGGCTACCTCCTAAATCCTAGTGAACAAAAAATTAATTGGCGAAAATAACTACGCTCTCGCTGCCTAGTCGAAGTATAGTAAACTAGCTTTATTCCAGCACAGGGTGCTGGAACGAGACATCGCTCAACGGATGTTGTTCCGAATCTTGTTGATCAAGCGGTGCAGGTAAATCGGAAATAGTTCATGTACGCCTCGTTGCATGGATGAAATTTTAGAGGATAAGGGTATGATTGGTGATCCAGGTCCTGTCATGCCTCGAAAACCGAAGGCTGGAATAAGCATGTAGAAAGCGTATGGTTTCCTTGTGCGGACGAGGGTTCGAATCCCTCCAGCTCCACCCTATTTGATAGAAACAAAAAACTCGCAGATTCTTTCTTTAGAATTTGCGAGTTTTTATTTTGCAGTTATTGTTTTCTCAAACTTTCACGATACTTCAGAGGTGACATGTGCAGATGCTCTCTTACATATTTACCGAAGAATGAGGTATTGGAAAAGCCCAGTATACCTGAAATCTCCTTGATTGTTTTCGTTGTAGAACGGAGATAATAGGTGATATCAGCAAGCGTATACTCTGTAATCCACTCGATGGCCGTCTTGCCGGAATGGCGCTTGCAGATGATGGAGAGATATTTTGGCGTGATGCAAAGCTGCTGCGCAAAATATTCTACAGGCTGATGCTTGATTTCGCTCTGCTGCAACATCTCCAGGAACTTATCAAAGAAATCGCTGGCACTGGTTCCCAAAGTTTCTTTCGGGAGATCTGTCAGCAAAAGATTGCTCACAGCAAGGAGAGCACTCTTCAGGAGCGTCTCTACAATCTCACGGCGATAAGGTTTCCACGAACTGCGGTCGTTGAACTTCGGATCCAAACAGAGGCGCACCAAGTCGGTAAACTTAGAATAGAATACCATATCCACCTCGTTCATCTTCAACACCGAAACCTTGCTCACATACATGGCACGGTTCCATACCGAGATATGAGAACGAAGAATACCAAGCAAGCCGTGATTGCTGACACACATGGCTGTGCATGCAAAATCTTCCGACACCTCTTTGATGTCGAGAATAGAGTTAGGCGGACTGATAAATATATCGCCCTTCTCCACGGTGAATTCCCGCCCGTTGAGTTCAGCTCTCAGGCTACCTCTCTGACAGGATGCAATCATGTTCATCTGGAATCTCATAGGGTCGGGGTTCTGCAACACCTTGACATTATCTATAATCAAGATGTCCTCATCCAGATAGCTCGCACTGATTTCTGCACTCTGTGCGAACTCACCTTCTTCGATACGCTGCCTGACGTCCTTCTGTTCTTTCATTAATATGCTTTTTAAATTTCTTCACTCTTCGTTCTTCACTCTTCACTATCAAAAAGCCTCTCTGTATTTGTTTTCGTCCTTATCCTCCAACATAGAGAGATAACTCTGATAGCGGCTAGCTGCAATATAATGTTCCTCAACCGCCTTGATTACCGCGCACCCCGGTTCGTGGGTATGGGTACAGTCAGAGAACTTACAATCCTGAGAGAACTTGAAGATTTCCTTAAAATAGCTGGTCAGCTCTTCCTTTTCGATATCAAAGGTACCAAAGCCCTTGATGCCCGGAGTATCAATGAGATAACCACCTTCCGGCAGTTCCAGCATCTCACTGAAGGTTGTGGTATGCATTCCGCTATTATGCGCCTCGCTGATTTCGGCGGTACGCTGCTCTGCTTCAGGAATGAGCTGGTTGATGAGGGTTGACTTTCCTACCCCGCTGTTGCCACTCAACAAAGATTTCTTATCCTTGATAAGAGGTCGCAACAGTTCAACACCTTCGCCTGTAGCTGCCGACAATTCGATACATTTATATCCGATGGTCTCATAGAGCGTGCACATCATCTTCTCGTAATGCAATTCTTCTTCTGAAAGTATGTCACTTTTATTAAAGATGATGATAACAGGCACTCTGTAGGCCTCAGCACCAGCCAGGAATCGGTCGATGAAGGTAGTAGATGTCTGCGGATAATTCACCGTTACCACAAGCAGCGCCTGGTCTACATTAGCAGCCAGAATATGACTCTGCTTACTGAGGTTAGGTGATTTACGAATGATATAGTTTTGGCGGTCTTCGATAGAAGAGATAAATGCCGTACCTTCCTGATTGGTAATAAGCTGCACATAATCACCTACAGCCACAGGATTGGTGCTGCGGATGCCCTTCAATCTGAAATTGCCCTTGATTTTACTTTCAATCAGCTGGCCATCGTCTGTCTTGACGGTGTACCAGCTGCCTGTATTTTTAATAACGAGTCCTCTCATTATCACTTATTAAATAATGTAAGTCCAGAATGATTTAGACTGTCATGATTTCCTTCTCCTTCTCGTCCATCAGGTTTTCGAGCTGCTTGATGTACTTGTCGTGGAGTTTCTGCAAATCATTCTCAGCATCCTTCTCCAAGTCTTCAGAAAGTCCATCCTTGATAGCTTTCTTCAACTTCTCCTTGATTTCCTGGCGCACGTTGCGCACCTCAATCTTAGCACGCTCAGCAATCTTATTACACTGCTTTACGAGCTCCTTACGGCGCTCACCTGTTGGCTGAGGAATACCCAGACGTACGATTTCGCCATTGTTCTCAGGAGTGATACCTACACCACTATCCATAATAGCCTTTTCGATATCCTTGATAGCCTTTTTGTCCCAAGGGCGGATAGCGATAGTACGGGCATCAGGGGTTGTAACTGTAGCTACCTGGTTCAGAGGAACCATACTGCCATAACTATTTACACGCACACCATCGAGAATGGCTACATTAGCACGACCAGCACGAACATGAGAGAGTTCCTCTGCGAGATACATTGCTGCCATCTCCATACGCTCTGCTGCAGAATTCAAAGTTTCTTTAACGTCTATCATAATTATATGTTTTTATTTTATTAATTCTAATCTTTTCAATTCTTCGCCCACATAGTTGGTGAGTTCTACAAACTGCTGGATAGTGAGTTGCTCAGGGCGCTTGGTCATGATGTCGGTGGTGTAGAAATTCTCGCGTGGGGTTACACCCGGGAACATCTGCTTCAAACTCACACGGAGCATCTTGCGACGCTGGTTGAAGACAGTCTTTACCAGACGCTTAAACAGTTTTTCATCACAGCCAAGGTCAGTCACCTTGTTACGAGTCATACGGATTACCGCACTCTTTACCTTTGGTGGTGGGTTGAACACATTCTCATCTACCGTAAAGAGATATTCCACATCATACCATGCCTGGATGAGCACACTGAGGATACCATAGGCTTTGTTGCCTGGTTCTGATGCCATACGCAATGCCACCTCGCGCTGAATCATTCCGGTACAGCAAGGAATGAGATCCTTGTAATCGAGCATCTTGAAGAATATCTGAGATGAGATATCGTATGGATAATTACCTGTCAGTACAAACTGCTTTCCATCGAATATCTGGTTCAAATCCATTCTCAGGAAGTCTTCACCGATGATATTATCCTTGAGTGTCGGGAAATTCTCATGAAGATATGCCACCGACTCCGAGTCGATTTCCACTGCCTTGACGGGTCTTGGTTTCTCTACGAGATATTGGGTAAGAACGCCCATACCTGGTCCGATTTCTAGAACAGGTATATCCGGGCAGGCATCCACCGTATCGGCGATGCGCTTTGCTATATTGAGGTCGGTCAAGAAGTGCTGACCGAGATTCTTCTTAGGCTTTACAGCTTTCATATCTTATCTTTATATTATATATTTTGCAAAAATACGATTATTTTTTGAGAATCCACACGAAGTATGCGATTTTTTTTATCTTTTTGGGTAAAAAAGGGAAAGAGCCACTTGTTTCTTAAAAAAAAGCCTATACTTTTAGCCATAAATGGCGCCCAAGCGTTTATTTATGCTAAAAATATGCAGATTCGAACGATATTGTCAATAAAAGTATTATCTTTGCATCTAATTATGGATATAAAGAAGATAGCAAACAACATTTGGAAGGTGGCTTTGTCGCTCATTCTGGGTGGCGCCATCCTTTATTGGATGTATCGCGGATTCGACTTCAAGCAAGTAGAAGATGTTCTGCTTCACAAGATGAGTTGGACCTGGATGCTGCTGTCGTTCCCCTTTGGCATCTCTGCCCAAGTGTTCAGAGGATGGAGATGGAAACAGTCGCTGGAACCATTAGGCGAGAAGGCACGCTCCAGTATCAGCACCTACTCCATCTTCCTGTCCTATGCTCTGAGTCTTGTAATTCCTCGTGCGGGCGAGTTTGCCAGATGCGGCGTATTGAAGAAATGGGATGATGTTTCGTTTCCGAAAGCCTTGGGTACCGTCGTTACAGAAAGAGCCATCGATTCACTCCTCGTGCTGCTGATTACGGTGCTGGTCTTTGTGATGCAGATTCCGGTATTTCTCAATTTCTTTGAGAAAACAGGTACGAGCATGGACAGTTTACTCTGCCAGTTTACAGCCACTGGTTACATTGTGACCGCTATCTGTGGCATAGCAGTACTCATCCTGGCTCACTATCTGCTCAAGCGACTCGCTATATATAATAAGGTGAAAGCAACACTGGGAGGACTCTGGCAAGGTATCATCTCGCTGAAAGGTGTCAGAAATGTACCACTCTACATCGCCCTTACACTGGGCATCTGGTTGAGCTATTTCTTCCACTACTATCTCACCTTCCAATGCTTCGAAGCAACCTCCCATCTCAATCTGATGTGCGGTCTGGTAACATTCATCGTGGGCAGCATAGCGGTCATTGTACCAACTCCTAACGGAGCCGGACCTTGGCATTTTGCCGTCAAGACAATGCTCATACTCTATGGCATTCAGGCAAACGATGCCCTCTTCTTCGTTCTCATCGTACACTCCGTGCAAACCCTGCTTGTAGTCCTTTTGGGAATCTATGCCTGGATAGCACTGGCGTTTACCGGAAAAGTGAAGAGTGAGGAGTGAAGAATCCTCTTGCTTTAGGGCGTATGCCCAACTTAACATTGAACATTTAACATTAAAATAAAAATATTATGGCTGACATTAAGAATTTGAACCCAGTTGAAATCTGGCGCAACTTTGACAAGTTAACACAAGTTCCACGTCCATCAGGACATTTGGAAAAGATTCAGGCTTATTTGCTCGATTGGGCAAAAGAAGCAGGTGTAGAGGCTTTCCAAGACCCAGCAGGCAACATCGTGATGCGCAAACCTGCAACTCCAGGTATGGAGAACCGCAAAGGCGTTATTATGCAGGCGCACATGGACATGGTTCCTCAGAAAGCACCAGACAGCAAGCATAATTTCGAAACAGACCCTATCGAAACCATCATCGATGGCGACTGGGTACGTGCTAATCATACAACACTCGGTAGCGACGACGGACTTGGCGTAGCTACAATCATGGCTGTAATGGAATCAAAAGATTTGCAGCATGGTCCTATCGAGGGCTTGATTACCGCCGACGAAGAGACAGGCATGTATGGTGCCAACGATCTCCCAACAGGCGAACTGAACGGCGACATTCTCTTGAACTTCGATACCGAGGTTTGGGGCGAGTTCGTTATCGGTAGCGCTGGCGGTATCGACATCACAGCAACTCTCGATTATAAAGAGGTAGAAACCGACAAGGAAGATGCTGCCGTTAAGGTAACCCTCAAGGGATTGAAAGGCGGTCACTCCGGTATCGAAATCAACGAAGGCAGAGCGAATGCCAACAAGTGCATGGTTCGTTTCGTGCGTGAAGCTATTTCAGAACTCGATGCCCGTCTAGCTTCATGGCAGGGCGGCAACATGCGCAATGCCATCCCATTCCAGGCTGAGGTTGTTCTGACTCTGCCTAAGGAGAACATTGAAGCTTTGAATGACCTGGTAGCAGACTGGAAGGACGAAATCTGTGATGAGTTCGAAGGCATTGAAACAACTGAGAACATCGAGTTCTTCACTGAGAATGTAGAGACTCCTAAGATGCAGGTTCCTGCCGAAATCCAGGATAATCTTGTAGATGCAATCTACGCTTGCCACGATGGCGTATTGCGTATGGCTCCATCTATGCCTGAAATCGTAGAGACCTCTTCAAACCTCGCAATCGTTGAGATTGGTGACGGCAAGGCTGCCATCAAGATTCTGGCCCGTTCCAGCCACGAATACTACAAGATGTATCTTGCCACAATGGTAGAGAGCTGTTTCAACATGGTAGGCATGAAGGTTGAATTCAGCGGCAGCTATATGGGATGGAACCCTAACCCTAAGAGCGACATTCTGGAACACGTATTGAAGGTTTACAAAGAGCAGAACGGCACAGACGGTAAGGTACAGGCTGTTCACGCAGGTCTGGAGTGCTCTATCATCCTGAGCAAGTATCCTAACCTCGATGTCGTATCATTCGGTCCTACTCTTCTTAGTCCTCACACAGCCAACGAGCGTTGCCAGATCAGTTGCGTTGCTCCTTTCTGGAACCTCGTCAAGCAGCTCCTGACAGAGATTCCTGCAAAGTAAAAAATGGGGAACGAAATTACAAAAAGATTAAAAAAGAAAGCCGAGAGTGAAAATTCTCGGCTTTTTTGTTCCAGTTTTCAAAAGAAATCATTACCTTTGCAGTCGATTTCGCAAGTCTTGTAAAATCTCTGTAGCAGATCATACAAATTCACTTGCATAAGTTTCATTAAAATAACACCAAAATGGACGATTATCACGCGGAGAACAATAATGAATTGTAAGGCGTGGAGATTCAGCAACGGCAAAGCCTTTCAGTAGGCCATACCCAAGCGCTAGTCTCCATACCCCAAACTTTTATTATGTGGAGATTAGCAAACTATGAAGACTTATTGGAATATAGACAAGAATCTGACTGTACTCAATGAGTGGCAGCCAAACTGCTGGATACAAGTAACATGTCCAACTGATGAAGACCAGCGCTTGCTGGAAGAAGAATTCAAGATCCCTGATTATTTCCTCTCGGATATCAGTGATACTGATGAGCGTGCCCGCTATGAATATGACGATGGCTGGATGCTCATCATCCTCCGTATCCCTTATGTCAAGGAAATACGCAGCCGTACCCCATACACCACCGTGCCTCTGGGTATCATCCATAAGCGCGATGTTACCATCACCGTATGCTATTATGAAACCAATATGATGATTGATTTCGTAAGCTACCAGCAGAAGCGCAGCGAGGGGTTCACCGACTATGTAGACATGATCTTCCGTCTCTTCCTTTCATCAGCGGTTTGGTATCTGAAGCGATTGAAACAGATCAATTCGCTCATAGAAAAGGCCAAACGAAACCTCGATCATGGTGTGAACAATGAGAGCCTGATTGGCCTGAGCCGCCTGCAGGACTCCCTTACCTACTTCATCACCTCTATCCGAGGCAACGAGAATCTCCTGTCTAAGTTGAAGTTCAAGCTGCAGGTGGACGAACTTGATGCCGACCTCATCGAAGACGTAAACATCGAGATGACACAGGCACGCGAAACCACAAGCATCTACTCAGACATTCTGGAATCGACGATGGATACCTATTCGAGCATCATCAACAACAACATGAATACCACGATGCGTACCTTGACCAGTATCAGTATCGTCATGATGTTGCCTACGCTGATTTCCTCTTTGTTCGGTATGAACTTAATCAACGGTATGGAAGACAGCCATTACGGATTTGCCATTGCCCTGGTTATCTCCGTGCTCGTTTCTGCACTTTCATGGGGCTTCCTCAGATACAAGCGCCTGCTCTAAGCATATACCACTCTGATATGCATTAAGTAGCCCGAAAGAGCACATAAAACGATGATTAGCAAGAAAAAGACAATTATAAATACAAAAAAAATTAAAAAATCGAATATCATGGCATGATATTCGATTTTTTTTTTTAAGTTTGCAACTTATTAATAATATAATTTTGTATGGGGTCGAATTGCGGATAAGCGACTACCGGCCCAAGAAACTCAAATCATAAACTAAACAAAGTGACATGATGGACTCTCAAGAAAAAGCTCTGTTGCAGCAGAGCACCCTGGAAGAACCTGCCAAGAAGGCTTATGCTACCAAGCAGGAAGTGCTCGAAAGAGTAAAGGAAATCGCTCATAGCAGCGAAAATCCAAACAAGGAGGAACTCGACCTACTCAAGACTACTTTCTACAAGATTCATCTCGCAGAAAGAGACGCACAGATGAAAGAGTATCTCGCAAAAGGCGGTGACCCAGAGAAGTATATCCTTCTACCGGATGACACCGAAGAAGCCTTCAAGGCTGAGATGCAACTCATCAAGGAGAAAAGAGCCAAGATCTTCCTGGCACAAGAAGAAGAAAAACAAGATAATCTCCGCAAAAAAGAGGAAATTATCGAAAAGATAAAGGCCATGACCACCTCACCGGAGGAGGCCAACAAATCATATCAGGACTTCAAGACCTTGCAGCAGGAATGGAAGGAAATCAAGAACATCCCTGCAGACAAGGCAAACGAAGTATGGAAGAACTACCAGCTCTATGTAGAGCAGTTCTACGACATGCTCAAGTTGAACAGCGAAGCCCGCGAATATGATTTCAAGAAGAATCTTGAAGCCAAGACCAAACTCTGCGAGGCTGCAGAGAAACTCAATGAGGAAGAGGATGTTATTTCTGCCTTCCACCAGCTTCAGGACCTCCACCAGCAATATCGTGAGATTGGTCCTGTTGCCAAGGAGTTGAGAGAACAGATTTGGGAGCGTTTCAAGGCTGCCAGCACTGTTATCAACAAAAAGCACCAGCAGCACTTCGAAGACCTGCGTGCCAAGGAAGAGGAAAACCTCGCCAAGAAAACTGCCCTCTGCGAAAAGGTAGAGGCTGCCAACCAAGGAGAATACAAGACTGCCAAGGACTGGGAGAAGGTTACCCAGGAAATCATAGAGATTCAGAAAGAGTGGCGCACTATCGGTTTTGCCCCTCAGAAAATGAACGTCAAGATTTTCGAGCGTTTCCGCATCGCCAACGATGAATTCTTCAACAAGAAGGCTGAATTCTTCAAAGGACTGAAAGATACCTACTCTACCAATCTCGAAAAGAAACAGCAACTCGTAAACAAGGCAAAGGAACTGGCTGACAGTACAGACTGGAAGAAAACTGGCGACAAACTCATCGCTCTCCAAAAAGAATGGAAGAAGGTGGGTACCGTACCTCATAAACAAGGCGAATTGCTCTGGAAGGAATTTCTGGATACCTGCAACAAGTTCTTCGAAGCCCGCAACAAGCAGAATGCCGGTTCACGCAGCGAGGAACATGCCAATCTGGACAAGAAGCGCAACATTATTGCCCAGCTCAAGGAACTTATAGTTGCAGAGATTACCGACAACGATTTCCAGAAGAAACTCAAGGATCTTGCCAAGCAATACAGTGCTATCGGACACGTTCCTTTCAAAGAGAAAGACAAGGTCTACAAAGAGTATCATGAGACTATCGATACTGCCTATGAGAAACTTCACGCCACCAATGCCAAGCGCCACTTTGACAACTTCAAGAACAACTTGAAGAATGTTGCCAAGGAAGGCGTCAATGCACTCGGCAATGAGCGTGGCAAACTCTTGCGCCGCTACGACCAGTTGCGCAATGAAATCACTACTTACGAGAACAACCTTGGTTTCTTCAACACAGCCAGCAAAAAGGGCAATAGTCTGGTAGAAGAAATGAACCGTAAGATTGAGAAACTCAAGGCTGACCTCGAAATGGTAAAGCAGAAAATCAAGGCTATTGATGCCGAGAAGAAATAAATACAATAACCCCCAGGGCGAAAGCTCTGGGGGTTATTGTTATGAATACTCCATAAAACAGAATTCCTATAAACAAAAAAAACACCTTTCATTACTGAAAGATGCCTTACCATATGAGTTGGGATACCCGGACTCGAACCAGGAATGACAGGACCAGAATCTGTAGTGTTACCATTACACCATATCCCAAACTTAAAATAGAACTTTTTGATTGTTGGGATACCCGGACTCGAACCAGGAATGACAGGACCAGAATCTGTAGTGTTACCATTACACCATATCCCAATATCAGCAAACGAGATGTTCATTTCTCAATTGCGAGTGCAAAGGTACTAGTTTTTTTTGAACCTGCAAAATTTTTCGGCACTTTTTTCTAAAAAAAGCGCAATTTCTTTAATTTTCCACATTTTTTTTGCCTTTTAAGTCGATTTTCCATTATAATAATGTATCTTTGCAGAAAAATAGAGAATATAAATTAAGTAAGAAAGAAAAGATAAATGAACACAGTTAAACAACTCGTAGAGACTATTAAAGAAGGTATACAAGAAAAGAAAGGTCAAGACATTGTTATCGCCGACCTGACAGAAATCGATGGAAGCATTGCCAAGTACTTCATCATCTGCCAGGGAGGAAGCCCTACTCAGGTTGAAGCTATCGCAGGTTCTGTGGGAGACATCGTGCGCAAGAACCTGAAAGAAAAACCTGTAAATGTAGCAGGTCTCGGCAACGACCAGTGGGTGGCAATGGACTTTGTTGACGTATTAGTACACATCTTCCTTCCGGAAGTACGTGCTTATTACGACCTCGAACATTTATGGGAGGATGCAAAGCTCACCCATATACCTGATCTCGACTAGTCAGTCTCTCCCATCCCACATGATGGAACAGACATTGTTTTTCGACTAAAAGTTATACATATAAAATAAATATGGAACAAAGCAATAATATGAAGCCTCGTGGCAATGGCGGACCAAAGATGCCACGATTTAATATGACCTGGCTTTTCACCATCTGCCTCATCACCATGATCATCCTCTTCTTTACAGGAGGAGGCGATGCGATTGGAGGCAGCGCTGCCAAGGAAGCCACATACACCCAGTTCAAACAGTATGTAGACAAGGGTTATGTGCTCAGTGTTGTGGCCAATAAAACAGAAAGCACCCTCAAAATATACATCAACCCGAAATATACGCGCGATGTATACAATATGCCGGCAAAGTCTGTTGGTCCTAACCCATACGTAAAAGTACAGTTCGGCTCAGTTGACGAAGTGGAACGCTATGCCAACCAGATGTTGAAGGAAAAGAAGATACGCTCCTTCAGCTACGACAACCAGAAGGATAACGACTTTTTAAGCACGCTCTTCAATCTGGCACCTCTGCTCTTCTTCGTATTCTTCATCCTTTGGATGTCTGGAAGATTCAGCGGCGGTATGGGCAGCGGCGGTATGGGCGGCGGCATCTTCAGCGTGGGCAAAAGCAAAGCTAAGATGTACGAAAAGGGAAATGCCATCGGCATCACCTTTAAGGATGTGGCCGGACAGGAAGGTGCCAAGCAGGAAGTGAAGGAAATTGTAGACTTCCTGAAAAACCCACAAAAATATACCGACTTGGGTGGTAAGATTCCAAAGGGAGCCCTTCTCGTAGGCCCTCCGGGAACTGGTAAGACCCTCTTGGCTAAGGCTGTTGCCGGCGAGGCTGGCGTACCTTTCTTCTCCATGAGCGGTTCCGACTTCGTTGAAATGTTCGTAGGTGTAGGTGCCTCACGTGTACGCGACCTGTTCCGCCAGGCTAAAGAGAAATCACCTTGTATCATCTTTATCGATGAGATTGATGCTGTAGGCCGTGCCCGCAGCAAGAACCCAGCCATGGGTGGTAATGATGAGCGCGAGAACACCTTGAACGCTCTCCTTACAGAGATGGATGGTTTCGGCACCAACAGTGGTGTCATCATCCTTGCAGCTACCAACCGTGTAGACATGCTCGACAGCGCCTTGCTCCGTGCCGGACGTTTCGACCGCGAAATTCACGTAGATCTCCCTGGTTTGAACGAACGTAAGGCTATCTTCCTGGTTCATCTCAAACCTATCAAGATAGACGAAACAGTAGATGTTGATCTACTGGCCCGCCAGACACCAGGGTTTTCGGGTGCAGATATTGCCAACGTTTGTAACGAGGCAGCCCTCATTGCTGCACGCCACGACAAGAAAGCTGTGTGTAAACAGGATTTCCTCGATGCAGTAGACCGTATTGTAGGCGGTCTGGAGAAGAAGACTAAGGTGATGACTGCCGACGAGAAGCGTAGCATCGCTCTCCACGAAGCAGGCCACGCAACCATCTCATGGTTCTGCCAGTATGCCAACCCTCTCATCAAGGTTACCATCGTACCTCGTGGTCAGGCTCTCGGTGCTGCATGGTATCTGCCAGAAGAGCGCCAGATAACCACCAAGGAACAGATGCTCGACGAGATGTGTTCATTAATGGGTGGACGTGCCGCAGAAGAACTCTTCACCGGTCATATTTCGTCAGGAGCCATGAACGACCTGGAGCGCGCCACAAAGAGTGCTTATGGTATGGTAGCTTATCTCGGTATGAGCAAGACGTTGCCAAACATCTGCTTTTACAACCAGAACGAATATTCATTCCAGCGTCCGTACTCTGAGTCTACAGCCCGCGAGATAGACCAGGAAGTTCTGAAGATTGTCAACGAGCAGTATACCCGTGCCAAGAACATCCTGATGGAGCACAAGGAAGGCCACAATGCCTTAGCAGAACTTCTGATCAAGAAAGAGGTGATTATGGCAGAAGACGTAGAACATATCTTTGGCAAGCGTCCTTGGTTGAGCCGTTCGCAGGAAATCATGGAAGACGAACAGCCTAAGATAGACGATGACGCCGTAAAGGAACTTCCTGAAGTTCAGGCTGCCATCAAGGAGCATGAAGAGAACCAAAAGAAGAATAATGATTCTGATGAGACTTCCAAGAAGGATGAAGGTTCGGAAGAAAACAAGAACGAATAAAACAAACCGATATGACTGACAAACAGAAGAATCTAGTGATAAGATCCATCACAGGCGTATTTTTCGTGGTGTGCATGGTATCTTGCTTTCTCAATCCCAGGGCAATGGTTATCCTGTTCGCCCTCATTACCGGATTGAGTATCTGGGAGTATTGCGGATTAGTTAACCAGAAGGAGAATGTTACGGTAAACCGTTTCATCAGCACCGTAGCGGGTGTTTACTTCTTCCTTGCCGTGGCTGGCTTCCGCATGGGCATTGTGGGCAATTTCGTGGTTTTCGTACCTTATCTGCTCACCATCCTCTATCTCTTCATCAGCGAACTGTATACAGGCAACAAGGATGCCATCAACGATTGGGCTTACACTATGCTCTCTCAGTTGTACATCGCCTTGCCTTTCTCGATGATCAATGTATTGAGTTTCGAGACATCAGCTTTCGATGGCCAGATACATTACGACATGCTGTTGCCTTTGAGCATTTTCATTTTCCTCTGGACTAATGATACCGGTGCCTATTGCAGCGGTTCGCTTTTCGGCAAGCATAAGCTCTTTCCTCGCATCAGTCCAGCCAAGAGTTGGGAAGGCAGCATAGGCGGAGGCATATTCGTACTGATAGCAGCAGGCATTATCGGCTATATTGCCAATGATGGGGAAGCCCACCGTCTCAGCATTCTCGGTTGGGAAGGTTTAGGTCTGGTTGTGGTATTCTTCGGCACATGGGGCGATCTGGTAGAAAGCCTCTTCAAGCGTACCCTCGGAGTAAAGGATAGCGGCAACATCCTGCCAGGACATGGAGGCATGCTCGACCGCTTCGACTCTTCGCTCATGGCGATACCGGCAGCAGTAATCTACCTATACACCATCCAGTTGTTTGGATAATACATCTTTTATGAGATAAAGGCCAAACCTACAGTTTGGCCAAGCACAAAGAAAGGCAGGGATTCCTCAAAGAACCCCTGCCTTTCTTTTTTTCATATCACCATAAAAAACACAAGTAGCTTCGTTGGCTCACGAAAGTACTTGCGATAAACTATGCTGTTATCTATTATATTTCTTCAGTGCCTGCTTCACCATCTTGCCCCATGGCTTGATGAGATCATCTGTCCAGGTGCCGGTAGCATTGGCACGTGGCAAAAGCATGGAACAGGTTTCATCCTTATCTGAAACCGACCAGTTTACCCAACTCACCTTGTTTTTCTCCATTACATCGAGCCATTTCTGATACTCATCAGGAGCCAGAGGACCATTACCCGAAGCCTCCATACCAACACATTCTGATACAAAGACCGGCAAACCGCTCTTCACGGCAGCCTCCAGTTTATCACGCAGATAATCTTTATGGGTGGCTGCATAGAAATGAAGGGTATACATCACATTCTCCACACCATCGATAGGGCTCTTTGCCACGATATCAATATCCTGGTCCCAATGCGGACAACCCATCAGGATGATATTATCCGGATCATACTTTCTGATTTCCGTGATGATGGTTTTAGCGTATACCTTCAAATCTGCCTTAGTCAGCAGTTCTGCAGCGGATTGATATCCGCACAGAACTGAAAGAGATTGCTTTTTATTAAAACATTTCACCTTTTTCCTGTTCTTCCTCAAAGCGTTCACCCTTCTGGGCTTCCTGCGCCTCATACTGTGCCTGGGCTGCACGCTGCTGAGCCTCACGTGCCTTAGCCTCAGCCGCCAGTCGGGCTTTTTCTGCTCTTATTCTTGCCAGTTCAGCCTCTTCTTCTGCCCGTTTCTGCGCCGCCAAAGCTTCCTCTTCGGCACGTTTCTTAGCAACCTCGGCTTCAGCTATCGCCTTCTGTCGCGCACGTTCTGCAGCCTCAGCTGCAGCTTTGGCTTCAGCTTCAGCACGCTCACGAGCCATACGGAGAAGCATTTCCCTACGCTTAACCAGAAGACCAAACATGATGCCCGCAGCCTCATCCGGCGCAACCTTATCGCCTAACTGAGTTCGAACTTCCTGATATTCTGCCAACATCTTATCCCTGCCAGGTTCTCCCGGAAGAATCTGATAAAGTTCGTTGGCAATACCATCAACCGTAAAGCGGTCGGCAAGCATCTCCGGCACAATCTCCTTATTGGCGATAAGATTCACCAGCGAGATGAACTTCACCTTGATGATATGCTTGAAACCGAAACGGATGAGATGAGGTACAGGCGTTTCATAACATACCACCTGAGGCACATCGAAAAGAGCCGTCTCTAAAGTTGCAGTACCACTGGTAACAAGAGCTGCTGTAGCATGCGACAAGAGCGGATAAGTCTTGTTACGCACCAGTTTGACAGGTGTACCTTTGATAAACTTCTCATAGTAAGCATCGTCTATCGAAGGAGCACCGGCAAGCACCATCTGATAATCTTCAAAACGCTCAGCCACCTCAATCATCGCCGGCAGATTATCTTTGATTTCCTGCAGACGGCTTCCTGCCAGCAAAGCGACAACAGGACGATAGGTGTCAAGATTATTCTCCTGACAGAATTCCGTAAAACTCTGATGATATCCCGACCTGAACTCCCCTACTTCCTGAGCCGTAGGATTACCTACATAGTGAATAGGATAACGGTGCTTCTTTTCGAAGAACGGCACCTCGAATGGCAAGATTGAGAAGAGTTCAGCGATATCACGTTTAATGCTGCGGATCCGCCACTCCTTCCATGCCCATATCTTAGGAGAAATATAATAATAGGCAGGGATATTGGTGTTCTTTTTCAGGAACTTAGCTATCTTGAGATTAAATCCCGGATAATCTACCAGTATCACTACATCCGGCTTCCATTTCACAATATCTTCCTTGCATCTCTTCATGTTCGAAAAGATGGTACCCAAATGTAGCAGTACAGGCACAAAACCCATATAAGCCAACTCCTTAAAATGCTTGACGCGAGTGCCACCTTCAGCAGCCATCAAATCACCGCCAAAGAAACGGAATTCAGCAAACTCGTCTATTTTTTTCAACGAGCGCATCAATCTGCTGGCATGCAAATCTCCACTAGCCTCGCCTACTATCAGGTAATACTTCATAATTATAATTCAAAGTTCTTTAACCAATCATAATCCGTTACATCAATCTTAGTTGGGGTAATAGCGATGTAACCATGATTCACAGCCCATTGGTCAGTATCCGTTGCCTCCGGTTCGTCATTACGGTATTCACCCACCATCCAATAATAATCATATCCATGCGGATGAGTGCGATGATCCACCTCATTGATCCAGGAGCCATGAGTCATCCGGCAACCTTTGAAACCCTTGAACGGAGGTAAAGCCGGGAAGTTGACATTCAGACAGGTATATTCCGGCAATCCCTTCTCCAACACCATCTTAACAACCTTCAGTACCCCATCGCGCAAAGGATTGAGATCCGCATTTTCATCATAATTGCAACTGCTGAAGGCTATGCTTGGAATATGCTGCATACAGCCCTCCTTAGCTACACCCATCGTTCCCGAATAATGATTGTTCACACTCGAATTGTCACCATGATTGATACCGCCGATAATCAAATCGGGCTTGCGATCAGCAAGAAACTGATCCAACGCCAGTTTCACACAGTCAACCGGTGTGCCGCTACATGACCAAACCTCCACATCATTCCCCATATTGTGGCGACGCTTCAGGCGCAAGGGAGTAGTAGCCGAGAAGGCACAGGCGAATCCCGAACGGGCACTTTCCGGTGCAACAACCAGCAGGTCACACCAGTCTTTCAGAAAGTTCACCAGGGTCTTGATTCCATTGGCATGATAGCCATCATCATTCGAAATTAATACTAACGGTTTCTTATTTTCCATAAAAATATATTTCTTTTTGGTGCAAAAGTACGAAAAAACCTTTAAAGATAGCGACTTTCTCACAATATTTTTGTATCTTTGCCGAAAATTTACTAAGAAAATGGGAAAAATCATCGCATTAGCTAACCAAAAAGGCGGTGTAGGAAAGACTACTACCACCATTAACTTGGCAGCATCGCTTGCCACGCTAGAGAAAACGGTACTCGTAGTGGACGCCGACCCACAGGCAAACGCTTCCAGTGGATTGGGCGTGGACATCAGCGAGGTAGACTGCTCGCTCTACGAATGCATCATCGACCATGCAGACGTGCGCGATGCTATCTACACCACCGACATTGATGGACTCGACATCATTCCTAGTCATATCGACCTGGTAGGTGCCGAGATAGAGATGTTGAATCTCAAAAATCGCGAAAAGGTGATTAAGACATTGCTGCAGCCTATCCGTGACGAATACGACTACATCCTGATAGACTGTTCGCCTTCGCTCGGCCTCATCACCGTCAATTCGTTGACAGCAGCCGACAGTGTCATCATCCCAGTTCAATGTGAATATTTCGCTCTTGAAGGTATCAGCAAATTGCTCAATACCATCAAGATCATCAAGAGCAAGCTGAATCCGAAACTCGAGATAGAAGGTTTCCTGCTCACCATGTATGATAGTCGTCTACGCCTTGCCAACCAGATATACGACGAGGTGAAACGCCACTTCCAGGAATTGGTGTTCAAGACCGTAATCCAGCGCAACGTGAAGCTGAGCGAGAGTCCGAGCCATGGTCTTCCAGTTATCCTTTACGATGCAGAAAGCAATGGAGCCAAGAACCATCTGGCCTTGGCAAAGGAGATTATCAACAAGAATAGTTAAGATTTGGAAATTGAGCCCTTTCAGAAAGTTCAATGTTCAAAATTAAAAGTAAAAAAATGGCAGTACACAAGAAATACAACAACGGTACAAAGAGCAACGCTTTAGGACGCGGACTCGATGCCCTCATCTCTACCGAGGGAGTGCGCACCCAGGGCAGCAGTACCATCAATGAAATTCCTCTCGACCAGATTGAGGCGAATCCCAATCAGCCACGCCGGGAGTTTGACGACGAAGCCTTACATGAGCTCGCCGAAAGCATCAAGGCCATAGGCATCATCCAGCCTATCACCTTAAGACAGGTTTCTGAAAACAGATTCCAGATTATCGCCGGTGAACGCCGCTGGCGCGCTTCACAACTTGCGGGGCTGACAGCTATCCCTGCATACATCCGCACCATCAGCGATGAGAACGTAATGGAAATGGCGCTCGTAGAGAATATCCAGCGCCAAGACCTCAACGCCATAGAAATAGCACTCGCCTACGAACACCTTCTGGAAAACGAGGGTATGACACAGGAGAAAATTTCAGAACGTGTGGGCAAGAGCCGTGCAGCTATCGCCAACTATCTGCGACTGCTCAAACTTCCTGCCCAGGTGCAGATGGCACTACAGAAGAAAGAAATCGACATGGGGCATTGCCGTGCCCTACTGGCCCTCGACTCACCTTCGCTGCAAATCAAGTTGTTCAAGGAGATACAGAAGAACGGCTACTCAGTAAGAAAGGTTGAAGAGATGGTACAGCGACTCAAGAGCGGAGAAGACATCGAGAGCGGTAAGAAAACCATCACGGCTAAGGCTCAGATGCCTGAGGAATTTACACAACTCAAAAACCGCCTGTCACAGTTTCTCAATACCAAAGTGCAGTTCACCTGCTCTGCTAAGGGCAAGGGAAAAATCAGCATTCCATTCGCCAACGAAGAGGAGCTGGAGCACATCATGAATGTTTTCGATCAGTTAAAGCAAGAATAAAAGTGAAACTCTGTATATCACAAATCTGTTTGGCAACCCTGCTGCTTCTGGCACCGATGGGCGCACAGGCACAGAAGTCGAAACAAAAAAAACAAGTGACCAATGTGCCAACCATTGCATCAGCCGACTCGGCAAAAATAGCCATAGACTCGATGCTTAGCGCACAAGACAGCAGCAAACTGGCAAGCCTCACCCAACCAGCAAAGCCTGTACGCAAAAAGCGCAACTGGGCAACTTGGCGACCTGATACCAAGCGTGCCATGTGGTTGGCACTTGTATTACCTGGTGCCGGACAGATATACAATCGCAAATATTGGAAACTGCCCTTCATCTATGGCGGTTTCGTAGGCTGTACATACGCCATCACCTGGAACAACCAGATGTATCACGACTATTCGCAAGCCTACATGGATATTATGGACGATGACCCCAACACCCAGAGCTACAATCAGTTTCTGCACTTGGGTGCCCAGATCAACGAATCGAACATAGAACGCTATAAGGAAATTTTCCGCAAGCGAAAAGATAAATATCGCCGTTGGAGAGACTTGGGAACCTTCGTCATGATAGGCATCTATGCCTTCTCAGTGATTGATGCCTACGTAGATGCATCGCTCTCGGAATTTGACATCTCCGATGATCTCTCGCTCAGAATAGAGCCTACCATGCTGAATAACGGTAACAAGACTGCTAATCCGCTGCGGTCTGGAAGCCTCGGCGTAAGCTGCTCACTCACATTTTAATGCGTGAGGAGTCAGAATACACCTATTTATATATATTATAACGCAAAATAGAAATTAGAAACATAGACGAGATAAAACATCAATATGAAGAAAATACTAGTCATGGCAGCAGCGATGCTGTTCAGCTTACAAGGCATTCATGCCCAAACCGACGTTACAGAAGAAACAGATAGCGATGATATCATCACCGTTACCGACAAAGACGGAAAGCAGGAGGAAATCGAAGTACCAGAGGGACTGGAAGATAACCTCGACAGCCTACTCCACCTTTACAATGCACAGACTTACATGATGGCAGATACAACCTGCAAATACCGCGATGTAAACCCTGTCTTCGAAAAGGAAGTGTATATCGACCGCCTGAAGAGAATGCCTACCATCATAGAAATGCCATACAATGAGGTAGTCCAGAAATTCATAGACCGATACAGCGGCAAACTACGCCGTTCGGTAAGTTTTATGTTGGGAGCAAGTAACTTCTACATGCCTATTTTCGAAGAGGCATTAGAGGCTTACAACCTGCCACTGGAGCTGAAATATCTGCCAGTTATTGAATCGGCACTCAACCCTAAAGCAGTATCACGCGTTGGTGCCACAGGTTTATGGCAGTTTATGCTGCCTACCGGCAAACGATATGGACTGGAAGTAAACTCACTCGTCGATGAACGCCGCGACCCGGTAAAAGCATCCTATGCAGCCGCCCACTATCTGAGCGACCTGTACAAGATATTCGACGATTGGAGCCTCGTGATTGCAGCTTACAACTGCGGTCCAACCAATGTCAACAAGGCCATTCATCGTGCAAAAGGCAACGCCGACTACTGGAACATCTATCCATATCTGCCAAAGGAAACACGTGGATATGTACCAGCTTTCATCGCTGCCAACTACATCATGAACTACTACTGCGATCATAACATCTGCCCTATGGTAAGCGAACTGCCAGTAAAGACAGACACTATCGTAGTATCAAAAGATATCCACCTGGAGCAGATTTCCAAAGTGCTGAACATCAACATCGAGCACCTGCGCAATCTGAATCCACAGTATCGTCATGATATCATCAACGGATTGAACCATCCGATGGCATTGCGTCTTCCATCTACCCTCATCGGCAGTTTCATCGACCAGCAGGACAGCATCTGTGCTTACAGAGCTGATGAACTCTTCCTGAAGCGCGCTACCGTAGATGTCAATGATACACAGCCTACCTATAGCCGCCCACGAAGCAGCTACAGTCGCCACAGCGCTTCTTCACGCAGCAAGAAGAGCAGCAAGCGAGATAGAAACAGGAAACAAGGCAACAAGAGTGTAACCATCAAGAATGGTGATACCCTTTCTGAAATAGCAGCACGCCACGGAACAACCGTTAAGAAACTGCGCAAACTGAACGGCATCAAGGGTAACAGTATCCGTGCCGGAAAGAAAATCAAAGTGAAATAAAAGAACTACGTACGCTGTAGTTTTTTCAGTCTAATTAAGAACATAATTTATTGGAGGGACCCACTATGGATGACCAGAACTTGAAAGACCTCGAAAGAGAGCAGGCTGACAACCAGTTGATTGGCGATGCCTTTCAACACCTGCTTGACACCTACCTGAGTTCGCGACACCGCAAGAAGGTAGATATAGTGACCAAGGCATTCAACTTCGCCCGACAGGCGCACAAAGGTGTGCGCCGCCTCTCGGGCGAACCATATATCATGCACCCTATCGCTGTGGCTCAAATAGCCTGCGAGGAGATGGGGCTCGGCTCAACGAGCATCTGTGCCGCACTGCTTCATGATGTGGTAGAAGATACCGACTACACCGTAGAAGATATCTCAAACATCTTTGGAGCTAAAGTGGCACAAATCGTTGATGGACTCACCAAGATCAGTGGTGGAATCTTCGGCGATAAGGCATCAGCACAGGCAGAAAACTTCAAAAAGCTATTGCTCACTATGAGCGATGACATCCGTGTTATCCTTATCAAGATTTGTGACCGCCTGCACAACATGCGCACGCTGGAATCGCAACCGGCCAACAAACAATACAAGATTGCGGGCGAAACCTTGTATATTTATGCACCTCTCGCCAACCGATTGGGCTTGAACAAAATCAAGACCGAACTCGAAGACCTCAGCTTCCGCTACGACCATCCACAGGAGTATGCCAACATAGAGCATAAACTTGCCGATACCGAATCGCAGCGCGATACCCTCTTCGAGAGTTTTACTGCACCTATCCGCGAAGAACTCGACAAGTTAGGCGTAGAATACAAAATCAAAGCACGCGTGAAGAGCCCTTATTCTATTTGGAACAAGATGCAGAACAAGCACGTTACCTTCGATGAGATTTACGACATTCTTGCTGTGCGCATCATCTTTACGCCAAAGGTGAGAGCAAACGAAGTAAACGAATGCTTCAATATCTACGTAGCCATCAGCAAAATCTACAAGAGCCATCCTGACCGTCTGCGCGACTGGTTGAACCATCCGAAAGCAAACGGTTATCAGGCACTCCACGTTACCCTGATGAGTAAGCAGGGAAGATGGATAGAAGTGCAGATTCGTTCCGACCGTATGGACGAGGTAGCAGAAAAGGGGTTTGCTGCCCACTGGAAATACAAAGAAGGTAACGAAGGTGAATATACAGAAGATGAGAACGAACTGAACGACTGGCTCAGCACCATCAAGGAGATTCTGGACGATCCGCAGCCGGATGCCATGGACTTCCTCGATGCCATCAAGCTGAACCTCTATGCTTCAGAAATCTTCGTCTTCACACCAAAGGGAGAAATCAAGACGATGCCGGCAGGCTGTACTGCTCTCGACTTCGCCTTCCAGATTCATACTTTCCTGGGCAGCCACTGTATCGGAGCCAAGGTAAACCATAAGCTGGTTCCGCTGAGCCATAAGCTGCAAAGTGGCGACCAGGTTGAGATTCTTACTTCCAAGAGCCAGCATGTACAGGAAGAATGGGTAAACTTCGTCAGTTCGGCCAAGGCAAAGAGCAAGATTCTTGCCATCCTGCGCCGCGATTCACGAGAGGTTCAGAAGAAAGGAGAAAACATACTCACCGAATGGCTCAAGAAGAACAGCATCGAGATGAGTGCATCGGTGGTAGACCGCCTATGCGATTTTCATAATATCCAGAAGCCTGAAACCCTCTTCCAGTCATTGGGAGACCATCAGATTATCCTAGGCGATAAAGACTTCGATGAGTTGCAGGGCAATCCTAAGAAACAGCAGGCCAGCAGCTGGCGCAATTATATCCCATTCCTAGGCAAGAGCAAGGAGAAGGCTCCAGAAAAAGGCATCGTGAAACCTCAGGAACTTTTCGTGGTGGGTAAAGACTTCAACAAGAAGAAGCCACTCATCCTGACCGAGGAGAATATCAACCAGTTTATCTTCCCTAGCTGCTGCCATGCGATTCCTGGCGATGACGTCATGGGCTTTATCGACAACAAGAACCGCATTGAAATACATAAGCGCTCTTGCAGCATAGCAGCCAAACTGAAGTCCAGTTTCGGCAACCGCATCGTAGATGCCAAATGGGATATGCACAAGCAGATACTCTTCGATGCTACCATCGAAATCAAGGGTATCGACCGTAAGGGCATGCTGCTGGATGTAAGTAAGGTGATTAGTGACCAGTTAGGCATCAATATCCACAAGATAACAATCAGTAGTGATAACGGCATCTTCGACGGAACAATCGAACTCCGTGTTCACGACCGCGAAGAAGTCAAAATTATTATGAATCAACTCCGAAATATCGATGATCTGCAGGAAGTACAGAGAATCCTGTAACTTAGGAGTTTATGATAATAAAGAAAAGATAAATCATAGAGAATCGCCGGATTTAAATCTGGCGATTCTCTATGAAATCATACAGATTTCAACATCTTATAAAAACAGATTCAAAACAACAAGCTTAAAAACAATATGAAAAAATTATTCTTATCATTTTTAATGATGTTGACCCTGTTGCCTCTGGCAGCAGCCAACAAGTATGACAACCCCGACACGATTGTAGTTTCCCGTGATGGTACCGGCGAATTCCGCACCATAGACGAAGCCATCGAAGTATGTCGCGCTTTCATGGATTACAGCAAGGTAATCTACGTAAAGAAAGGCGTATACAAGGAGAAACTCATCCTCCCTTCATGGCTCACCAACATCACCATCTGTGGTGAAGACCGTGATAACACCATCATCACATGGGACGATCATGCCAACATCAAGATGCCTGTAGGTGGACTCGATTCAGAAGCAGCTGTAAAGGGTAAACCGATGGGCACATTCCGCACTTATACCCTGAAGGTACAGGGCAGTTACATCACCCTGAAAAACATCACCATCGAGAACAATGCAGCCAAACTGGGACAAGCAGTCTCCCTGCATCTTGAAGGCGATCATATCCTGGTTCAGAACTGCCGTCTGCTGGGCAATCAGGATACCGTTTATACAGGTATAGCCAACAACCGTTCAGCCTTCTATGATTGCTACATCGAAGGAACCACCGATTTCATCTTTGGTCCGGGAAGAGCATGGTTTGAGAATTGTGAGATTCGCAGCAAGGCCAACAGCTACATCACAGCTGCATCCAGTCCTGCCGGTCAGGAATATGGCTATGTATTCAACAAGTGCAAGCTTACCGCCGAGCCAGGTGTAGACAAGGTTTATCTGGGCCGTCCATGGCGCCCTTATGCAGCTACCCTCTTCATGAATTGCGAAATGGGCAGCCACATCCGTCCAGAAGGATGGCACAACTGGGGCAAGCAGAGCAACGAACAGACAGCCCGCTACAGCGAATATAACAACCACGGTGCAGGTGCTGCAACCAAGGCACGCGTAGCCTGGAGCCGTCAGCTCACCAAGAAAGAAGCTGCTAAAGTTACCATCAAGAATGTCTTCGGCGAAGAAGCGTGGTAACCCTAGCTAATCATAAAGTCCAAAGTTACTAAACCAGTCCATCGAGCTGCTTTTTGAGTTCTTTGAGCTGGTCTCTTACAGAAATAAGGGTGTCGAGAACTTCAGAAGATTTCTCGGCACCCGTTCTGTTTTGGTTCAGATACTTGCGGGCAGCCGCAATCTTCAATCCCTTCACTTTGATAAGGTTGTAGATGAGCCTTACCTGCTCAATATCCTTATCGGTATACTGACGCACTTTATTGCCAGCAACCTTCGGTTTGAGAAAAGGAAACTCCTTTTCCCAATATCTCAACGTAGAGTCGTTTAGACCAAACATTTCACCTACTTCCTTGATCGAATAGTACAATTTCGTTGTTTTATCTGGAATTATTGCCATTTTTTCCGTCTTTAATTTCAAAAATAATTAATTTAGTTGCAAAATTAAACAATTCTTCTTATCTTTGCAAAGATTTTCGGAAGAAAATGCCCTAAAGGGCAAAAATATTTTCTGAGAGGATACTCAATCCCCTCTCCAAAACAGGAAAAAGAAATTAAAGATAAATATAAAAAAGATATGATGACAGCTAATGAAGTGCGCGAATCCTTCAAGAAGTTCTTCGAAGGTAAAGGCCACAAGATTGTTCCATCAGCACCTATGGTTATCAAGGATGACCCAACGCTGATGTTTACAAACGCTGGTATGAACCAGTGGAAAGACATCATCCTCGGTACAAAAGACCCAGGCAAGGATGTTCGTCGTGTTGATACTCAGAAATGTCTCCGTGTAAGCGGTAAGCACAACGACCTCGAAGAGGTGGGTCACGATACTTACCACCACACCATGTTCGAGATGCTCGGTAACTGGAGCTTCGGCGACTACTTTAAGGAAGGCGCCATCGATATGGCATGGGAGTATCTTACTGAAGTTTTGAAGCTCAACCCTTCCGATCTCTACGTTACCGTATTCGAGGGTAGCAAAGTGGAAGGTCTGGAACGCGACAACGAGGCTGCAGGTTACTGGGCTAAGCACGTGCCAGCCGACCACATCATCAACGGTAACAAGCACGACAACTTCTGGGAGATGGGCGAAACAGGTCCTTGCGGTCCTTGCTCAGAGATTCACGTGGATTCTCGTACTCCAGAGGAGAAGGCTCAGGTGCCAGGCCGTGAGTTGGTAAACAAGGATAACCCTCAGGTCATCGAAATCTGGAACATCGTGTTCATGCAGTACAACCGCAAGGCTGACGGTTCTCTCGAACCACTCCCAATGCACGTTATCGATACAGGTATGGGCTTCGAGCGCTTGGTTCGCATGTTGCAGGACAAGCACTCTAACTATGATACTGATATCTTCCAGCCAATCATCAAGGAAATCGAGGCTATCTCTGGCAAGAAGTATGGCTTCACTACTCCTACAGGTGAGAATGGGGAGGGTAAGGATGAGCAGGAGAAAATCGACATCGCTATGCGTGTCTGCGCCGACCACCTCCGTGCCGTAGCCTTCTCTATCGCCGATGGCCAGTTGCCAAGCAACGCCAAGGCAGGTTACGTTATCCGACGCATCTTGCGCCGTGCCGTACGTTACGCTTACACATTCCTCGGTCAGAAGCAGGCATTCATGTACAAGCTCGTCAATGTATTGGTAGAGCAGATGGGTGCAGCCTTCCCAGAGTTGCCTGCTCAGCAGGAGCTCATCACCCGCGTGATGAAAGAGGAAGAGGATTCATTCCTCCGCACCTTGGAGAAGGGTATCAACCTCCTCAATGGCGATATGGACGAGCTCAAGGCTCATGGCGAGACTCAGCTTGATGGCGTGAGCGCATTCCGCCTCTTCGATACCTATGGTTTCCCTCTCGACCTGACAGAGCTTATCTGCCGTGAGAATGGTTACACCGTAGATGCTGCAGGCTTCGACGAGGAGATGAAGAAGCAGAAAGAGCGTGCCCGCAATGCTGCTGCCGTAGAGAACGGCGACTGGGAGGTTTTGAAGGAAGGCGACCAGAACTTCGTAGGTTACGACTATACAGAATATGAGTGCCACATCCTGCGCTACCGCAAGGTGACTCAGAAGAAGAACTCTTTCTATGAGTTGGTACTCGACAACACTCCATTCTACGGTGAGATGGGTGGACAGGTTGGCGACAAGGGTGTACTCGTTAGCGAGAACGAGACCATCCAGGTTATCGACACCAAGCGCGAGAACAACCAGAGCATCCACATCGTAAAGGAGTTGCCAAAGAATGTAAACGCTGATTTCATGGCTTGCGTAGATATCGAGAACCGCGAGGGAAGTGCAGCCAACCATACAGCTACCCACTTGCTCGACTACTGCCTGAAGCAGGTTTTGGGCGAGCACGTAGAGCAGAAGGGTTCTTATGTAGATAAGGACACCTTGCGTTTCGACTTCTCTCACTTCCAGAAGGTAACAGACGAGGAGCTCCGCAAGGTAGAGCGCATGGTAAACGAGATGATCCGTGCCGACTATCCATTGGATGAGCACCGCGATACTCCTATCGAGGAGGCTAAGGAGCTTGGCGCTATCGCCCTCTTCGGCGAGAAGTATGGCGACAAGGTTCGTGTGGTTCGCTTCGGTCCATCTGCTGAGTTCTGTGGTGGTATTCACGCCAAGAGCACCGGTAAGATTGGTTTCTTCAAGATCATCTCTGAGAGCAGCGTAGCAGCCGGCATCCGCCGTATCGAGGCTTTGACAGGCAAGGCTTGCGAGGAGGCTATCTACGGCTTACAGGATACCATTGTAGCCCTGAAGGGCTTGTTCAACAACGCCAAGGATCTTGAGGGTGTCATCAGAAAGTACATCGACGAGCACGATGCCTTGAAGAAGGATGTTGAGAAGTTCCAGGCTCAGGCTGTAGAGCGTGCCAAGGATAAGCTTGTAGAGAACGCAAAAGAAATCAATGGTGTGAAGGTTGTTACAGCCGTATTACCTATGGAGCCAGCAGCTGCCAAGGATTTGGTATTCAAGGTTCGCGAGGCTTTGCCAGAGAACATGATCTGCGTAGTAGGTTCTGTTTATAACGACAAGCCTATGCTCAGCGTAATGTTCAGCGATGATATGGTAAAGGATCACGGATTGAACGCAGGTAAGATGATTCGCGAAGCTGCCAAGTTGATTCAGGGTGGCGGTGGCGGTCAGCCTCACTATGCTCAGGCTGGCGGTAAGAACAAGGACGGCTTGAGCGCTGCAGTAGATAAGGTTGTAGAGTTGGCTCAACTGTAATCAGCTTCCACATTTGAATATATGATAGAGTTATCTTAACTCTTATATATAATAAGGTATAAAGGGTTGCAATCCATCTTTTCGAGGATTGCAACCCTTTTTCTGTAAAATGCTGCGTATGATTTCAATATTTTTATTACCTTTGCACCCAAATTTAAATATATATTCAATATGGCTATTATAAAGACAGTAGAGGGAAAGACTCCTCAATGGGGAAAGAATTGTTTTATCGCTGAGAATGCCGTACTGACCGGCGACTGTATTCTTGGCGATGACTGCAGCATCTGGTATAGTGCGGTATTGCGTTCTGACGTGGATGCCATCAGATGTGGAAACAGGGTAAATGTGCAGGATTGCGCCTGCATCCATCAAACCGGTACGATGCCTTGCATTTTGGAGGATGATGTATCTGTGGGACATGGGGCCATCGTTCATGGAGCTACCGTTAGAAAAGGTGCTCTCATCGGAATGAATGCCACTGTGCTTGACAAGGCTGACATTGGTGAAGGAGCTATCATTGCTGCAGGAGCTGTAGTTACCCATGGCACCAAGGTTCCTGCACATGAGATTTGGGCGGGTATTCCAGCCAGGAAAGTAAAGGTCTGCGCTCCTGGACAAGCCGAGGAGTTTGCCAAACATTATTCCGGATACATCAAAGACTGGTATCTGAAGGAAGATTAATTGTTACAACAAGCATTTAATATCATTGAAACGATACCATCTATAAGTTATAAAAAACAAAAATAGATAAGTTTTATCACTTATAAGTGAAACTTTTCGTATATTTGCAAAAAGTTTCATTTATAAGTGATAAAAATATGGCAACTATTATTCGTCAATCATATATCGACAAGATAGAAAAGTATCTTGGAAAGGAGACCATCATCGTATTAGTAGGTCAACGTCGTGTAGGAAAAAGCTACATGATGAAGATGATTCGTGACCGTAAGAAGGCAGATGACAGCAACAATATCATCTTTATAGATAAGGAGAAAAGAGAGTTTGACTACATTCAGAGCTATCAGGATCTCAACGACTATATCGGAGAGCACTTTTTATCCGATAAACATAACTATATCCTTATCGATGAGATACAAGACATCAGGGAATTTGAACGCTCCATCCGAAGTTATCGCACAGAACCCAACACCGACATTATCATCACAGGTAGCAATGCTCGCATGCTGAGCAATGAACTGAGCACTCTTATCGGTGGCAGATATAAGGAAATCTATATCCAATCGCTGAGCTATAACGAGTTTCTGGAATTTCATCAACTATCAGATAATGACGAAGCACTTGCTCTGTACATTCAGTATGGCGGTTTACCTGGTCTGGCAAAGATAGGACTGGAAGAGGATGATGCACGTGAATACCAGATGGATATTTACCATACCATCTTACTTAAGGATGTCATTATGCGCAACCAGATAAGAAACGTGCCATTCTTAGAGAACCTGGTGCGTTTCCTTGCTGATAATACAGGTAAACTCATCTCAGCCAACAGTATCTCCAAATATATGAAATCTCAAGGAGAATCCATTGCTTCGGCAGCTATCACCAATTACATATCCTTCCTTTGTGAAGCCTATATTCTGCACAAGGTGAACCGCTATGACATCCACGGAAAACGTATCCTTGAAACCAACGATAAGTTTTATTTTGAAGACAACGGCATTAGAAATGCCATTGCCGGGGGAACACGTGAAGGAGACATTGAGATAGTGATAGAGAATATCATCTATCAGAACCTAATACGCTTGGGCTATCAAGTTTATGTAGGACAACTGCAAGTTGGAGAAATCGACTTTGTTTGTACCAAGCCAGGCGGCGAACGCATCTACGTGCAAGCTTCCTATATCATAGCCGACGATGCAACCAGAGAGCGTGAGTTTGGCAATCTCCGTGCCATCAAGGACAACTATCCAAAGTACGTTATCTCCATGACTCCTCTGCTCACCAAAAATGATGATGACGGCATCACGCACCTGCATCTTCGCAAATTCCTGACAGAAGGAATATAAATAACAGGAATTTCTCAGATTGGGCACACAGTGTATTCTCAATCTGAGGATTCTTTTATTCCTCCCCATTCAGGCATTCGCCCGTCTCATAACTCTTCGTCATATCCTTTAAGATACCAATCATCTCCTGCCTCAAGCTCTCAGGCTTCAGTACTATGATATTTCTGCCATGCCACAACAGTTCCTGAAGGAAATCACGGCTGGGGCGAATGGTGATGGTATATTCCCGATACATTCCGTCTTTCGACTCCTTCACTTTCTGCTGACTCTCGTGCAGCGGAACCTCCTCGATGTAATTGTATTCCGGATAGAAGGCACGGATGCGGATTTTCTCCACGGGCACATCTTCCATCCGATAGATGCCAAAGCAATCTTCATAATAATTCTCTGGAGTCAGAAACTTCTTCATCTTTGCCGACAACGGATGCTTTTCGCAAATAAGCTTCAGGAAACTGATGCGGTCGAAAGGAAGACAGCGAACGAGTTTTCTCACATCTACCTCTGCATTTGAATTGGCTTTCCCTTCGGACACCGAACGTTGTTTCTTTACTCCCACAACATACCATCTCTGCTTATAATATCTCACGAAAGCCGGTTGTAGCACGATATCGCTCTCTGCTCCGAAACCCGAAACGTATTTAAACTTCAGTAGATATTGCTTATCTATCGCAGCAAGAATATCATCCAGATATTCCGTGTTATATGGCGGTGTATCGAGCATCACCTTATTGTGAAACTTCAGCATATCACCTAACGAAGCCAACCGCAGGGAACTCAGCATCCATTCCGTCACATCATCATTAGCAATCGGATCACGCTTCAGATAATACCGATAGCCATCGCTCTTGTCGCATTCCACAGTAATGCCAAACTGCGACTGGATATTTTCACGATAACGATGAAAGGTACGTTTGTCCAGCTCATCCTCATCCTGATTAGCGTTGGCATCACGCCACTCATTAGCAATCTCCTCAAAGGTAAGATGCTTACGATCCAAGAGACCTATCAGCCAACTATAGAATTTTACACGATTGTCCATAATCTCTAAAAATCTAATGAATATTTACGAGAAATGCCTAAAAAGAAAAGGAGAAAAGATAGCCAACAAAATGGTAATGCTAAATGCTGGCGTTTCTGACTTTTGTCATATACCAATGCGCGATACACTTGTGCCCGATGCTTGAAATGAACTGTGAACAAACTCGTCTCTTTGCATGAAACACATGAATTTTTAATAATGCTAACACAGACCTATTGCCTGATGTCAGCCTCTTGCTGCCTCTATCTTTTCTCCGAAAATTTTAATCTACTCAATGAAAATTTCAATCCTCGCTCCATTATCGGGGCAAGTCTTGCAAATCTACAGTCCAGTTCAAACTCTGAATTTTCAGGTCGAGTTCCCGATACTGCTTGGCATAGGTATCAGCCTCCTTACGAAGAGTCTTTATATCTATGGTTCTAACATATTTCAGTTCGTTTCTGCCAAAGCGAGTATCGTTGGCAGCTACGTAGTTCACCACCTCTTTCAATGCCTTGACACGCATCGACAAGACGTCTCTCTTGGCTATCAATCGAGTCAAGGAGTCTCCGTCCTGAACTATCTGAACGTTGGTGATGTTGATGCGATAAATCAAGTCTTCCAACTGGACGAGTGCTTCGTCCAGTTCCTTGTACAGTTCCTCCACGTTATCGCAAGGTTCATCGCCCTCCTGTACCTTGGCGCTCTCCTTGATACGTTCTTTCAGTTGAGCCACTCTCTTCTGCAAGTCGGCTCTGATGCTCAATGCTTCTGCTAACTTCATAATCTTCTATTTTTATATATGACGTTCTAATTTTATTTTTATTGCATCACAAATTATTTTTCACCTTTCCAAACAAGGCACACCCTCAGGCCAATGAGGGTCATTCTCGTTTACATCAGGATAATGAATATCTCGCTGCTCTGACACGCTGCGCTCATAATTCAATTTCACATTAATAGTGAAATCATCCATACGAAGAATGTCTGGCAGGCACCAAGGCTCATGAGTATGCAAGGCATGCATCGCATAACAGATACACAAATGGTCATACGCCTTGTTGTGCAGATAGCCTTCCGCCCACGACGTGCCATCGTCGAGCGTATCAGTCAACTCTCTCAATGTATCCTCTTCGTTGCCGAAAAAGTTGGCAGACGCACCATCCACGATGGTATCCATCTTGCAATGTCCTGTACTGAGCAACTCATCTGTCAGATGAATCATATAGTCGAAGTCGGAACCGTAATAGTCATCATTCTCCAGATGCAAGACCGAGTCTTTGTCAGCATACTCGAATCGAAGCGTACTGTCCAAGTCGTAGCAGAAACGGTCGTCCACCTTGTATGGCGAACGGTAGAGCGTAAGCCAAAGGTTACGGCACTGCTCAAAACACTCCAAGGTGAGCTTGTAGAGTTTGTCGTTCAACTTGCTCAATCGTTCCACCTCGGCAGCAGTAGGATGAAGCATCATCTCATCGAGCGTCACCTCACGAAGCCCGAGCAAATCGTCCAGCAAATCCCGCTCCGTATCACTGAAGTTACGGAAGAACCCATCTGGATTATTATCCTCCCGATTCACCACCTTCTTGATACGACGTTCCACATCTTGCACGATGGCACGCTTATCCTCTATCGTAGACTTTTCTCTTATAAAGTCTACAAATTTGAAGTTAGGCTCCGAACTATAGCTACGGTTGTTCTCAACTTCATCAATCAGTTTTTTCCATTCCTTTTCCATTTACTTCCTCTTTAAAGAATACGTTTCCTTTTTTCCATTGATACACCTCTCGCTCATATCTCAAGCTGACATCCGTCCAAAAATCATCCATACGGAGGATGTCTGGCAAAGAGTAATGCTCATGACTATGGAGCGAGTGAAGGAGATGGCAGATGCAAAACTTGCCAAAGGCAGGATTATCCAGATAATCAAGATTCCACGACGTGCCATCATCAGCCACTAAAGGTTCCCCATACGAATACCGCCCACTATCCCTAAAATTGCAATGAAAATGGAGCATATACTCGAAGTCTGAGCCATAATAGTCATCATTATCCATCTTGAGGACGGAATCCTCATCATTCCAACTGAAATCAACGTGCTCCTCCACATCATAATAATCCTCGTTTGCCATCAAGCTCGGTGAGTGCAACAAAGACTTCCAGAGGTTGCGACCTTGCGCAAAGGCATCCTTCGACAACTCACGGAGTTTGTCGTTCTGATGTCCCAAACGCTCGATTTCTTCCTCTGTAGGATTTAACATCATCACATTGAGAATCTTTACCCGAGTACTCCAAAGGGAATCAAGCACCTCCCGCTCCTGCTCGCTGAACTTACGGAAACGGAAACTCTTGTCCGCATCATAACGGGCAATCATCTTGATGCGACGCTCTACTTCTTGTACAACTCTGCGCTTGTCATCATCCGACGCTTCGCCCACATAATCCATCAAAGCGAAGAAAGCCTCCGTTTCAAACGGATCTTTCTCAATTGTATCGATAAGTTGAATCCAGTTTTCCTTCATCTTCACCTACGATTTCACCATTACTAACTTCTATTATCTTATCATCGCCAAAACTTCCTCCCCGTATCTTGTAGGGAGAGTTTCGCTTCAACGTCTTCTCCAAATACTCCAAGTCTTTGGGACGGAGATGAGTGAGAGCGAAATCCACCTCATTCAGCTGCGACTGATTGCTCAAGGCAAGATGCTGGAGATTGTGGCACATGAAGATGTCCAAGCGACGCAACTTGTCGTTCTTGCTCAAATTCAAAGACACCAAATCTTTGGCTCCATCAATATGCAACTCCTCCAAGAGTAGATTGGCAGAGAAATCCAACTTCTCGTTTCTTATCTCGTGGAAGTCGATGAACTCCAGCAAAGGATTCTTGCTCACGTCGAGTTTCTCCTCGCCATACCCAGAATAGCCCAAGATACGCAAGTTAGGACATTCCGTGAGAATCACATCAAAGGTTTTCACCTCGAACATGCCACATCCATCAAATCCGATAATGGCATCTTCCTCTTCCGAACAGATGGTAATGGTGTAGTACATGCCCTTCTCAGGATAGGAATGACCAGCCTCCACCCAAGCCAACTTTTCGGAAGCAGGTTTCTGTTTACCTGTCACGACCTGTACCTTTCCATCGCCCCAAGCGATTCTTGCCTTGCTGTCTTTCTTCAACATCAAGTGCAAGCCTACGGTTTCCCCCATTGTCCAGTCCAACGTCTGGATATTGATTGTAATCTGTGCCATAATTCCTTGTTTTTAATGTTTACAGCTGCAAAGATAATGGTCAGGTGTGTCAAATCGTGGCACAAGCGAGAAAATTATCTCAATTCTCTCTAAAAATACGTCTTCACAGCAAACAAGAACTGCTCTATAAAGATTTTCTTGAAAGCAGCAATGTTATTCTGTTCATAAAACATGAGCATAGCCTTCTTATAGTCGATGGAGTCAACGGTTCGGAAAGAAATCGGGCAATAGCCATTTGCTATTAAGATAGCATTACTTGTGATTCTTGCCGTCCGCTTGTTGCCATCTACAAAGGCTTGAATATACGATAATAGCACTAATGTTAGGAGTGCCTTCTCAAATACATTATCTTTTCCATTCACCAATGTACAAGTTTCTTCCAACGCTTCACGAATCTGGAACTCGTTATCGAGTGGGCGATAATTAGTTCCAGTAATACCAACACGACGATGACGGATATTTCTGTCAACTCCCAACTCCTTTGTCAAGATGGAATGAATGTCCTCGATTCTATGCACAGACAACTCTTTCAAATAATCTGGTACGTCAAGCACAAAATCAAGCGCATCCTTATGATTAAGCAACATGATAGCCTCCTCTTTTGTCTTCCCAGAAGCCGTCTGCTTATCTTTTAGCAATCGCTCAGTCTCTAAAAGAGAATACGTATTGCCCTCTATCTGTGAGGATTTCCAAGATAAATCCACTCCCAAACGCTCCATTTCCTTATGATACTCAAGCTCTGTCATACCTTCCGTATTCTTCTCAAACTCCTTTTGTGCAGCAAACAATACAGAAAGTTCCTCCTTTGCAAAAATTTCTACCTTGGGTAAAACTTCACGAATCAAATCAAAATTGAATGATTTCTGCACAACACGTTCATCTATATCCTTATCGAAATAAGTAGCCAAATCCAAAGGCATGGTTACATGAGCTTGCGGAGTAAGTCTGTACTTGGTAGAAGGACCACGCCCAACAGTCTCAATATTTCCCTCCTTAACAGCAGCAGAAAGCAATCTCTTCACTGTGCTACCACTAGGAGTTTCCATAAGGCCCGCCATAATCTCTGTCCTATTTGCCAAGGGATGATAATGCAAGAACTGTAATATTTCTATGTCTATTGTCATATTCTTAATTTATTAATCGGCTCAAAGTTAGTCATTTTTTGCCATCAATCGGCTCAATTTGAGCCGATTTTATAGATATTTAAGCAAATTTGAGCCGATCCATATGTAATATCCAGAATTGCAGTTCACAATTTTCAAACCAGGTGTTCTCTGAATAATATAATCAAATGATGTCACAGGCTTCAACTATTTCTCAAAAAGTGTTGTATTACCCGATACCAATAGTCCCAGGAGTAGCCTACGGAAGGGTGATTCACCGCCATCACTTTCATCTGTTTTCCATTACTCAGAAGATAAAAACCCATAGCAACAGGATAACCATCCACTACAATGTCGTCGCCATCCTGCCAGCCAACATTAGGAAGATTATTCCAAAGCCTCTTGCCCCATACGATGATGTACTCAGGTTGGTACTTTTCGATGACCTCGAAGAAAGCCTTGCCAGCCTGATGATATTGTTCGGCTGTGCCAGCCTCGCGAGGACCACCCATCGCCACTTGCAGATAGTTGAAGAAGATGACCGAGTTCCAAATCTTCAGCCTCATCGCTTGATTGGTCTCCTCACCCACTAACGAACGCTCAAACTTCAGGAAAGTCCGCATCCAGTTCTGCCGTTCCTTGTTCTCATTGAGATAATCATCAAGCACCTGCTGAGTAAAGCCCATACACTCCCGATGTAGCTGGCAGTCGCCACAATCCGTACAACTCTCATCACAATAATGACTCTCGCCCAATATCATGATTCGCTTGCCGAATATCCCCCCATTGGCATAATCCTTGCCAACGAAGGGTTGAAAGAAAATATTGCTATTCATATTTTAGAACAATGAAGCTATCCAATCATAAGCCATGGTTCCCAAGCGAATGGCCCACGAAATCACCACATAAATCAACCAGCAAAGCACGACGATGAACACAGCCGTCCAGAATGCCTTCTTATTCACCTTATTGATAATCTCCTTATCATCCTCGATATACCCGGTAACCAATCTCAGGTTTTCTACATACGAACGCTTGAATACATCCAGCACATCACCTATATAGAAAGGTATGGCACCAATCAGCACATCCATCAAGATATTATAGATGACAGCCAAAGTCAGCGGAATAGACTTAACCACACAAAGACTGTAATAGATGAATGGGAATGCAAACACGCTCGTCAAAGCATCACCGATACCGACAGGAAGGATGAAGCCAAGGATAGGATCCAAGAACCACTTGTCCATATACTTCGCCGTACCTACCATCAAACGATAAGATGGCATGTTCATCATCTTCTCACGCTTTGCAGCTTTTTTATCAGCCCTCGCCTGTTCTTTGGCAAGAACCGCCTCTCGCTTTTGATCTTCCTTAGCGAAATCCATGCCCAAATCAGCCTGGGCTTGTTGTCTTCTTGAACTTTCCATACGCCTTATAATTCTATTTGTTTCTTACCATTTATAAATTCTGTGAACTCCTGTTCCGAAAGAGAGAAACCGCTCAAGTCGCTCATCAACTCCATAGCTTGCTTACGCTCCACCTCGCTACCAGCCAGATTGATGCGCTTGAACACTTCACGAAGATAAGCACTCTTGTTGTCTATCTTAGCCATTTCACGCTTAAACTCATCAGCATGTTTCTTCAACTCCTTATCGTATGCAGCCGAAGCCAAGCTACCACTGAGCTGCTGCGCTTTGAGCTTAGCGAAACTATCAAACAGAGCGATACCTTTCTGTAAGGATTGTTCCATAGCACCAGTTACCTGCGCCAAGTCTTCCTCGCTATACTCAGCAGGTTTGTTCTGTTGTGCGGTCTTGCCCTCTATCTTCTTAGGGTCTTTCGTGTATGCTTCCACTCCATCAAGCAGATTCTTAGCCATATCCTTGTCGGCATGAAGATTGTCTGCCAACATTCCTGTAAACAGAGAAAGGTTCTGCTCCACATCAGCAGGAAGCTTGGCTGTCTCCCGATAATCGGGAATATCTACCGTATGCACCAACTTCTCATCTATCTTACTCTCCATGATTTCACGTCCAAGTTTCAGCATGGCAACCATATCACGAAGATGTTTCAGCATCTTCAGCTTCAAGTCGTCAGAGCAAACTATCTTGCTTCTGATTTCCTTAGAAACCTTATCCAGTTCACTGGAGAGTTTGGCATACTCATTTTTGATGTGGGTTTGTTCCTCACGATGCGATTCCAATTCCTCCTTATCCAACTTCAAATCTACCTGATAGCTCTCGTATTCTCTCACAAGAGGGAAGCATACCGCATTCCATTCAGCAAAGTCGCGATAGTAGTTCTTGTTGGCCATACCAAAGGTTAACCAATTCAACAGGAAGAAAGGCTTGGAAGGCTTCTTCGCCTTAGCTTCCATATAGCTTTCCTGCTTAGACTCCAAGGTAGCGGTGATGTCATTAATCAGCGAGGTATAGACATCGATGTTCTGAAGATGGTCGTTCATTTCCATGTCCAGCGCCTTAATCTGCTGAAGCAGACATTTTCGTTGCTCCTCCAATGGACGAATAGTCTCATCCGCATACAAGACATCAAGTGTCGCCTTCAAGTCTGAAGCCAACAGTTTTTCTCCATAACGCAAGAACACATTCGCCTTCGGGATTACCACATCATTGAGCGTTTTGCAGATTACCAATAATCGTCCCATATCAGCCTTGATGCGAGTGGCATCATGCTTCACGCTCATCTGGAAAACTGATAAATCAGACTTCAAACGATTAGCGCGTTCACTTGCTCCCATATAGTGTTCGAGCATTGTCAGTCCTGCCATCGCCAAGCCCAAGGACTTGTTGCCGTTCGACAAAGACTTATAAGCCTGCAAAGAACCCTGCAAGGAAGTACGGAAACTAACAGAAATCTCACCAATCAAAGCTGCACATTTTTCCGTGAGCTTGCTATATTCCAACTCCATATACTTAAGCATCTCGTCCACATCCAGCCACTCTATTCGCTTGAAGTCGAACAAGTCTGGAGAAACCATCTTGATGGAGTCGCCATAGATATCAATCAGTTTCAGGGCATAATCACGATAAACCGTCCCGATATCACTACGCAAGGAGGTAAAATCTTCGATGTTTCCACGAACGCTATCCTCAGCATAGTGATAAGCCTCCACCATCTTGGTATATTTATCAAACATGGTAGACGCCTTACTTCTTACATCTTTCACGCCATTCGTACCCATGACAATATCAGCCATCTTCGACGTTCCCTTAGCAAGAACCAGGTTAAGGTTCAATTCCACTTGCTCTTTCAACTGCTCCAAAGCAGATGAAGACAACGCCAGTTCCGTCTCGGCTATCTTCAAAGCCTCCTCCTTGTTGCCCTGTTCCAAACTGTCATTCAACTTGTATTCAGCCACAAGGGTTGTACGTGAATTATTGGAAACAAAAGCAATGGCGATATTGCCATTATCATGGAAATATCTGTAGGCATCAAATACCAGCTTACTCACTTCCGAGGAATCGAAAGCTATACCATACTTCTTCAGTTCAAAAGCCAAATCTGCACGAAGATACGTCTTGTTCTCCTTGCAGAGTTCATCAGCAATCGTCTTGATTGCCTGATATACTTTTTGATTATCAGCCATACTGTCCATCGTATTTATATTTATTTATTCTTTATCACTACCTACAAATACCGATGCCTTCATAAAAGAGAAGGTTGCATCAACGAGCCAACCGATGCACGAACCGACTGTAGCAATCCACCAGGCAACATAATAACCTGTAGTACAATTGGTAGCCTTGAAAAGGACATCGCCGTCAAAGAGATGCCTCACCAGATTAGGCAGGAAGAACAATCCATGCGCCAATCCAGCTTGCCATCCATACAATTCCGTACCATTGATGTTGACAAACAATACTGCTGCCACTATAGCAACGATTGGTCGCCAGGGTAGGAACATGAAAACCATTACAAGAAGCCCTATAATTTTATTCATTTTTCGTTATACTTTATTTATGCTATGATTTCATCTATACAGACAATTATCTTTTAGATACATCTTGTTGTTCTTAATCTCAGTTGGAGTAAGTTTCTCTTTACGATAATCCTTCAAGGAATCCTTCTGCACCTGAAATCTACTCGATTCCACAAAAATCAGGCTCTTGTGAATCCTCGTCTTGGCACGTTTCTCCATCCATTCTCCGCCTTTAGCGAGAGAAGACATATACCAATATCTCGTCTCAGCCCAAGCATTCCTTGTAGGTTGCGCTGTGCCATGAATAAAGTCACGATAAACGGGAAGCGAGAGACCAGTTAGCCAACAAACTAGGACCGAATCCCCCTTAGCCATTAGCGTCATATCCGACAACATCTGTTGCATGGTCATTTTCTCCGACTTCCGCCAAAGCATCCTCCTATCCATATATTCACTCTTCTCTGCCTCCTTCTTCTTTTGCCAATAGCCATGAGGGGTCAAGAAGAACCAATAGCCAAATAACACTACCAGTACGGCACTCAATACCGCAGCCAACCAACACACTCTTTTTCTGATGTTCTTTTCCATTGTTACATTACCTTAATATAGTTATACATTTGATTTCGGCTGCGAAATAACTATATAGATATGTCAAATGGAGACAGAACATCAAGAAAAAAGTAAGAGTGCTCTATTTTCTTGCGAAATAGACGTCAGTCACCCATAACGAATCAATAGACTAATGACATTTCTATTCCAATATTACCCGGCTCAAATAAGATATTGTCAAGTTTCAGCTTTTCAAACACTTTCTGCAATTTGTCAATGTCGCCAAGGCGCAGCTTAACGATATTGTCAGGCATCTGTTCCACCCAACCTGCTTTCTCCGGCACAAGTTTCTTGGCATAAGAGATGGCTGGCGAAACAAGCATGTCAATGCCAATCTTACCGCCATACGACAAGAACAAGTCAGTACCCTCAATCTTCTTCACAATAAGGTTTATGCTTACAGACTTTGTAAAGCCAAACACCTTGATGGGCACAAAGACAGACATGGTTGCACCGTCAACATACCCAAGATTCACCGTCTTATGAAAATGACTGGCTAGATAATCTTGCAGCTCAGCATAAGTAATCGCCAACTTCATAATATTATCGTTTATCTGACAGTAGCGGAGGTTTCCAGCCTCCGCCACACCGAGTGTTTCACAATTCAAGACTTCTTCTTCGAGAACAAGTCTATCAACTTACCCAAAAAGCCCACAGGCATCGGACAAGGATCTACAAACATAGGACCATGCCGTCTAAGTTCATCTAAGATTTTGTTTTCTTTCTTTTCCATATTTGCCTACATTTTATTTTGTTATTTATCCTGTTGTTGAATCCTTAAAGTCATTCTCTTTGAATGCTTTCTTCCTATTCTCTATATGCTTTTTGCGAATCATATCAAGATATTCCTATAATGTGTTTATTATCGAACATTTCAGACAATATACTTCATTTAAAATATTCTGTATTTCGTCAATTCGTTTCACAGTTAGTTTCTTAACCATATAGAGAATCCACCAATAGACTATCGGGAGAAAAACTCCCAATAGTCAAATAGATACGTTATTACTTTTTCAGTTCTTTAGCTAGTGTTACTGCTAGCCCTCCAACGGCTACAGCTGCCAAACCAAGAGCCTTCCAAACACCCTTCTCTTTTTTCTTTGTTTCAATTTTTTCTTCACTCATAATTCTAAAATATTAAATGGTTAAACTTCTTCAAAATCGACATATTCAGCAGAATTCTTCCATGCCTCAATATCTCGTTTGTAATTTTCTAAATATTGAACTTTCTGTTTCAAAGAGGCAATTTCTTCATTTCGCTCCTGAATCTTCTGACATAACAGTATATAAGATGGCGCAAAATTCTTATAATACTCATTGTCTGACTCAAAAGTTTTGAACACATTGCTTATACAATCATTTATCGCATTAGTTAATGATTTCTTAAGCTCATTCAACTTCTTCTGATCTTTATATTGTTTATACCAACCATAAAGTTCAAAAGCGGTTCCAATTCCAGCTCCAATCCAGCCAGCCCATTTGGTAATATTCTTTCCCATATTGATGGCTCCCCAAGGCTTGAACTTATAACCTTTGGCGATTACATCACGAACAGCTTTAATCTGCTCACCTGTTATATTCAAGTTTTTCAATTGGTCAACACCATATTTCACGGCATCATTTAACATGGCATCTTGCATCGAATAGGCTTTTTCTATTTTCACGGCTGCAAGATTTACATTATTGGCGTTAGCTTCACAACATTGCTCAATTTGAGCAGACAGTTTGTCTTGGAAGACATAAAAAGTAACCTGATTATTTTGCACTCCAAGTTGAGCAGAAATAATATTGCCAATAGTTTCTAATGAAGCACCATTGATTTCACGAATGGCATCATTCTTTATTTCATTAATAGCTTGACGAAGCTCATTACGGGATAATGTAAGTTCAGACTTCAAATGCTTTCCGGCTTCCTCTATCTCTGTACAATCTCGCTCCATTTTAACAATTGCCTTCGATACCGGTTTTTCGGTACATACAATTGCTTTGTGTAATCCATCAACAACTTCAGAAACTGATGTTTCATAAGAAGACGAAGACAACTTATCAGTATCGGCATTATTGACTACTGCATTTACGCATTTTCTCAAATCCTTAATATGAGAACGCTCATAATAACTGTCTATTTTGGAGAACCAATGTTGCAAACCCTTTCCTTTTGGATCCGCAGCGATACATACAACATGCAAACGTTTCTCCTCGTCAGGAGTCAAGTTTATGGTACTACGCAAACGAGAAATTAGGTTCTCCTTCTTTATCTTACAACCATTATTAAAGTCGTACTCGTCCAACAAGTCATAACCAGCTTCATCCATTTTGTTAATAACAAAAATGGTATTGTCGAGTTTATGGTAATCACGCATAATGCGACGAATAATCTCAACATGACTATCCTTCAACGGAACTACAGCATCACAAACATAAATAATAATGTGAGCCTCAGAAATATAACGTTCTGTAATTTCTGAAAACTTTATATTTTGACCATTAATTTCCCTTTCTTTTGTACCAAACAATCCTGGAGTATCAATTATCTTGAATCCCTTTTTAAGATCCTTAGGGCGATAAATGGTAAGTTCATCAGAAGACTCATCATTATCAATCTTCATATTATCTTCCAATCTACCTAATAAACCTGCAATAGCACTCGTCTTTCCATCAGAAAAACTACCCAACAAGACAACGCTAATTTCTCCATCTTTTATGGTATTCACGATACTATCTATCTTACCAAGATAAGATTGTAATTCAGGTATATACTCCACTCCTTTTTGCAGAAGTTGTTTCAATGCAGTTAGTTTCTGCAATTTGTTGTTTTTTATATTAAATTCTTCCATAACGTTTATGTTTTAATTCATTTACAAATTCTGATATTTCAACATCAAAAGTATCAAGAGTTTCTTGTAATTCCTCAATATTTGTCAATTCTGTTTTGACAGAATTAGTTAATTGGCGCTTTTGAATATCCATATCTCTAATAACAGGTGCCAACATTGATTTGACATTGTTCTTAGCTCGCTGAGTTGCCTTACCGATAGCATCAGATACGCTTTTTCGAGCATCAGCCTTTCCGCCATCTCCAGAACATGCATGAGCAATGCCACCGACAAAAGCTCCTACACCTGCACCTATTAAAGTCCCTATACCTGGTATAAAAGATCCAACAAGAGCTCCTGTAGCTGCAGTACCTGCAGTTTTAGCTGTCCATGAAAGAACATCTGCGAGATCGATATCTAATTCTCCTAATGCTCCAGAGAAATCTATCTCTGTTTCAAGGTCAATAGATTGATTGAATTGTATTGGCTTTATGTTTACACCATCCAAATCTTTTATCTTTCGATTTGCAGTATCACGAACTTTTTTTAATTCATCGTTAACAATAGACTTAATACGATTCTCTAAATTCTCTATAACATCTTCTTGATACTGTTCTGCTAATTGATTAATATTACTTGGTTCATTATCTATAAGATCAAAAATCTCTGATTTCAATTCACCATAGGCACTTGTAATGGCATTTCTTGTCTTGTTAGTTATATTTCTTAAAGCAGAATCCATACTATTATTGCAAACCTCTCGATTTATAGTTCGAAGATTTAACTCCAAATTGGCTAAATAGTTCTTCTGAGATTCCATTACCTGCTCAATATCGGTGGCAATATTACCTGCCAAAGATATCAATTTCTGTTTGTTTGCTTCTATGATTTCAGACTTAAAATTAGAGGATTTCTGTTCAACAAGAGTTATCAATGTCTTAAATTGGCTAAACTCCAAAACTTTATCAGCAGAACCACCAAAATACTTCAATAACTTTTGTTGTCCTCTTATCAAATCTTCTCGTTTAGACGAAAATGATGCTTTAGCAGACATAGCCAACAGACCCTGCAAGGTTACATGCCCAGCATAAACATCACCCAATATAGTTTTAAATTCTGCCCGTATTAAACTTTCAGCCTTTAAGATACCTGAAGTTATCAATGTTTCGCGTTCTTCTTCTTCATCATAATTGCTAACACCACCACGCACATTATAGATTGAATAAACCTTTACCCAATCTCCTAGATATTTCTTGATTTTTTCAGCTGTAGCTCGATCTGGTTTCTTATTATGTCCCTGAACATAAAAGATACAATGAGCCTTATGCAAAGCTGTTTTTATCACATCTTTAAACTCTGATTCATTTCCTTCAATACCAGGTACGTCTATCAAAGTAAAAGGATGGCCTGCAATAGACAAATGATATTCTTCATAGGTTTTTGTAAAGTCGTGTCTGCCATCACCCACAATCAGACCATCTTCTTTTTTACGTTTATCATCAAAAAGAATTCTAAAGGTCTCGATAATTGTGCTCTTACCTGCATTTGTTTCTCCAAAGAAAGCTATAACAAGATTATCCCATACAGTATCCTTTAAAGCCACATCTAATTCTTTCTTAGCTTCTTTTATTTTCGAATCAAACGCAAAGGCAATTTTCCCCTTAACAGTATTAAACTGTGAATTTACTCCATTTAAGTCAAAGACATCCCTTTGAGTACTTTGCAAGATTTCTTGCAAATTCTTATAAGCCTTCTTTATTTCATCTTTAGAAGACAAACTCTGCGAAGACTTGTTCTTATCTGACAAAACATCAACAGACTCATGCTTTGCATTAGACAAAGATCCTATAACTACTTTTTTATCTTTTGGTTCCTCATTTTTCAGAACAGTCCGTCCATCCTTATACGGTAATTGTTTGAGTTGTTCTTCAAATTCAGAAAACAATTGTTCTTTGGTCATTTTTGATTCTTGTTCTTTATTGGTAAATACACCCTTTAAAAGGGTAACAACCGGACTTGAGTTTTCAACTTTTTTGTCGAACAAAGAGTAGTCGCTAATCTTCAACTCATTAGATGTCGTTACTGATGACTTTTGGATGTAGAAACTATTCATCATGTGCTTTATAGCTGCAACCTCACCCCACTCTACGCTAAAACTTTTTTTCTTATCATTTAAATTGAAATAGCAAATGCGTTGATCTGTGATGATACAACCTGAAGGAGTTTTCTCATCATCGTCTTTCGCCTTCCAATTAGCTTTATGACGCGATACCCATAGCAGATGTTCACCTCTTCTCAATGTAATCTCATTAAGAAGTTTATTCGAAATAGCATCTACATTGTTCAATCCCAAATGTACACAATCGGGCCATGAAACAAACGGTTTAAATAACTGTTTGTTTGACATGAATTCTGTGTATATGTGATTATCTTCCATGACAATTGTTTTATTTTTCTGAAAAACACTATATATTTTTAGTCCAACTTCTTAAATTCGAAATCATTCGGATTGCAGCATGCTTTCTTATAATCGAAAGCATAGATGCGCATGTAGGCTTCTTGCACCTCCTTGGCTCCATTATAAAAAGGGGTGGCGGTGTGCTGCATGGTTGTTACTGTCACTACCATATCGGGAGTGAGAACAGTACCGTTTGAGCGTTTAAGGCGCTTAGGCTTTACTTGAAATACCTTGCTCATAAGCATTCTATTTTTAAGTTCATTATATATAACTGCTCCTGCTTTTCTGCCGAAACAGCAAATCATTTACTTTCAAGGGGCAAAGATTATGCAAACGAGCGCAATGAAAGCTTGCTTTCAAATTGCCGAGTGCAGCTAATCTTCTGCAAAGATTATGCAAACCGAAAGCAGACTCATCAAGCTTGCTTGAATGTTATGCTGAGGTGCAGCTAATCTTCTGCAAAGTTAGGAAAAATCTGCGAACCAAACAAGTCCATAATGGTTCATAAGTGAAAAAAGATGGTGCGAACCCCTACTTTCTTCACTTCCTTGTAAGTTAGGCTCTGGTAAAACCCGTAGAAAAGAAAATGCGAAAGAGGAATCCACACCATATAACGGTGTAGACTCGCTCAAACAAATTCTCGTTCTTTCTACGTTTCAATTTACCAGATTTCAACCTACAGAACTGAATAGTTTGCTCGTGTCCACAAGATAATCTTGTTTCTCTGCATCATAGCGACTTCAAGCGAGGACTTTACCCTGCCCTGTCACTAATCCAATGGCAAATTTAGTAAAAATCTGATGAACCACCAAACTTTTAACAAGAAATCTTATGGATTCCTCTTATATTTTACTTTTCAGGGACTCCTAACCCCTCTTCTTTCTGCATTCATACCTTATTATATAGAGTTATTGCAATTCTGCTGCAAAACTATAATCCGGTTGCGACAAAAACTGACATAGGGAGAAGAAAAGATGAAGAGGGAAGATTAAATTGCAGATGAAATACATTCGGCAGAAAGTCCCATCGCCAGCAAACGTTGTGCTGTTTCTGTGTTGGCCTCATGTTTGCCTTCAACTCTGTCTTCTTCCATACTTCCGGAAAAAGTTGCTGAAAAAGTTTTATGGTTGCATGCAAGCACATGAAGAAGAATACTCAAGTGGTTCAGTCAGCTAACTCAAGTGGTTCAATCAAGCAACTCAAGTAGTTCAGTCAGCGAGTTCAGACGTCTCTGTTAGCTGATGCAGACGTCTCGATAAGCTTACAGATACGTCTCCGTTAGCCTACGCTGTCATATTCGTAACCCGATGCAGTCATATTCGTAACCCTACGCAGTCATATTCGTAACCCGATGCAGTCATATTCGTAACCCTACGCAGCCATATTTGTAACCCGATGCAGCCATATTTGTAACCCGATGCAGCCGTATTCGTGAATAAGTTTTATGTAATCATCTATCATCCATCACGATTTGTATCCATTCTATATCTTTATATGCTAATATCCAGATACTTGAATAGCGTGATAGATACTTCAAAAACGGAAATATCCATCACGCTATCCATCACGATTTGGGGTTATCCCTCACGATTTTATCACTTATTGTCTTTTGGCTATTGTTCATCATGATATGCAATTGAAACGCTCGACATATGAAGTTTTGCAGATTCTAAACATTTCATTGACGGACTCATGAAATGAACGAATGTGTTTTATGATAAGCACCATATAGCACGCAGGGATTCCTGCGTGCCAATGGTTAAGCTTCTATCAAATTAGAAGCAGGAATTACATCAAGTCACACTTCTCCCCAGTGTTCTTCTCAACCTTCTCGCCATCTTTCAGGATGCGAGCCTTATAGCCAAACTTCTCAAAACCTTTCTGGAGCTTCTCTGGGGTTGTCTTGTCGGCATTATACTGTACTGTGACAGTCTGGTCTGGCACAGAAGTCTCAATGCTCTTGATTCCCTTCTCGAAGCGAAGGTTGCTCTTGATTTTATTCTCACAAGCCTCACAGTGCATCTGTGGGGTTGTGGTGAACACTACGGTCTTGATGTCCTTGGCAAAGGTTACCATTGCCACCATCATCATTGTGAACATTACTAAAATCTTCTTCATAACTTTTCTATTTGCTTTAATCATTTAACTTTAAACATTTTCAATTAAAAGTGTACTCTCACTCCTGCATAGAACATCCTGCCCTCTACAGGTCCCCAAACCAAGGTTGGCTCGAAATCGCTTCCCCATGGGTTGCTGGCACCATAGATAGGAGTTTTCTGCTTGAAACCTGTCAGGTTCTCGCCTCCCACATAGATACTCCAATGGCGGAACCATCTCGTAACCTGCGCACTCACTTGCCCGAAGCTATGGAAACGAGGAGACCATGACTGGCTTCCATCTGCCAACTGGTAAGGCTCTGGATTCCTGCCTCCCCCATTCAACTGCATGGTGGCATCAAATTGCCATAGGCCAAGTGGAGTCTTATAGGAAGCCGTGAAGAGCGCCTTATACTTACTGGTCAATGGCTTTTCTTTCAAGGTTTTGCCATAATCGTAGGTACACTTCACATCGTTCAGACGATAAGCCGCTGTTATCTCCAAGCCCTTCAGCAATGGATAAGAGGCATCTATCTGGAAAGTGTGCGAATAAGACTTGCCCATCAAATTGCAGATGGAGATAAGCCCCTTGTTGGCATCATAATCCACCACCGCTTGATTCTTGAAGTCGGTATAATAATACTCGGCGTTCAGTTTCAGGGTCTTGCCAAACATCGGGATGTAGAAAGCGGTACTTATACCATAGTTCCAAGCCTCCTCTTGCTTTAGTCCATCACCCGTAATCTGAAACTCCCTGCCGCTCGCCAAGAGATAGTTGTACTCTGCCAAGCCAAATACTGTGCGATAGCCCTTACCTGCTGATAAGCGGATGCTGATGGCATCGACAGGTGAATACTTCACGTGGAAACGAGGGGTGAAGAAGCTGCCATAAAGCGAACTATGGTCGAAACGGACACCTGCCATCGCTGTCAACTTCGTGCCTAACGTATAGGTGTATTGGGCGTATGCTCCAGGAGTCGTCTCCTTCTCGTTCATTCTCTGCATCTCCGACAAAAGGTAAGGAGAGTCTTCTTGCCCTACTGCCGGTCTTGGAGAAACATTCACATTGGCGCGCTGTCCCAGGTAATCATGGTTGACGCTCAAACCTACCGACAAATTGTGCTGATGAGTAAAATTGGTCTCAAAAATCAGTGAGCCATAGAGATTCTTCTCATTGAGGTTGTAGAACTTGTTGCCATACTGGGCATCGAGCTGGTGCATCGAAGCCGAGGACATGAAGGCAATATTGGTGCCATGCTCATGATTGAGGATGAAGGCATGTTTCATATAACCCTCATAACGGTTGGTATGGAGCTTGATTCGATAAATATCATCACTATGAACATGTTCCTCATCCTGCCCACTGGTACGAATCTCCTTCAAAGCCCCAAGTCCACCATGAAAGATGTAGTGCTTGCCTTTATACAGCCAACGGTTCTGTACATTATATTGTTCTCTGCCTGGCATATCATAGAAGCCATCGCCATTGTCATCATGGTTTTTGAGGATATTCTCATGATGCAACAATATCTCCGTTGCCCACTTATCCGACAGATGAACGTTGGCATCGGCGTTTGCTTCGATTCGGCTCTTGGTATCGCCAAAGAGGTTCACCTCCACCTGTTGCTCATCCTCAGGTTGCAAGTAATCTACATTGATTTGCCCCGTAATCGACTCATAGCCATTCTTCACCGAAGCACTACCCTTGGATACTTGAATGCCTTTCATCCAAGGTCCCGGCACATAGCCCAGGGCGTATGGGATGGCTGCACCACGGAAATTCGGCAGATTCTCGGTGAGCATCTGTACGTAAGTGCCCGAAAGACCGAGGAGTTTGATTTGTCTTGCGCCCGTCGTGGCATCATTATAAGCCACATCCACCGATGGATTGGTCGTAAAACTCTCGCCCAGGTTGCAACAAGCCGCCTTGAAGAGCTCATCCTTGTTCACGGCGATGCCATTCACGGCACCAGCCAATCGGGAAGTGCCCGACTTGCGAGCCACCACCTTCACCTCCTGCAAGGTCTCGTCCTTGAAGATGGAATCCTGAGAGGAGGAATCTACAGAGTTATTTCTTACAGAATTATTATATGATGATGACAGAGACACAACCTCTGTCTTATTATTTTTTGCATAAGTCTCAGCACCAATAACCAGCAAGGTACTGAGCAATATATATCTTGAATACATAAATATATTTCCTTTTATCCGAATCTTAAATCTTCGCTTCGGATGATTTTACCTTTTTAATATATGCATGCGACCCTAAGATTTTTCTGATAGGGATAGGCATACGACAATCTTGGCTGCAAAAGTACAAACAAACTTTTGCAACCTATTTGCAAATATGGAAAAATCAAATAATCAGGATGTTAAGGAGGGCAAGATAAGCCCTTGGAGGCGAATGCGGAACATTCAGATTCCAATATCTTGCCTTTTGAATGCTACAGATAACAGGACGAGGCAACGTCTGCCAAAGGGCTGGCGCGATGCCTGCAAACACTGGTGCTGCATCGAAATCCAAGTGTTGGATAGAGACCGTAGGCGATAGTTTCACCAGCTCCACTTCCATGCAATGTTTGTTCACCTGTGCGCCCAGCTTGCCTAGGCAACAGTCATGGTGCATGCTACGTTTCACGCAACAGTCAGTCACCATACCCACCATCACCTTGTCATAGTGAAGGCAGCGCATGACGGTAGTACCCACGCTCAGGTAAACCACCATGAGCGAGAGCATCAAAGCCATCAATATGTTGAGCGAACGTTTCATACCTATTTTTTGCACCTTTCTTTTTCGGGTTGCAAAATTAAGCATTTCCATCAGAATATGAAGCTAATACCCCCATAAATTAATTACCTTTAACGTTTTTTCTTTTTTGCAAGTCTCTTATATTTTATTTTCAGGGACTCCTAACCCCTCTTCTTTCTGCATTCATACCTTATTATATAGAGTTATTGTCAATTCTGACAACTCCATCATTTTTACTTTCGAAACCGCCATTTCGGAAAAATAAGAAGCACACAAACAAATAAAAAAACTTAAATTAGCAAACAAACAAGCTGATATTCAGGCATTTTTATTACCTTTGCATTCGAAACCGCCATTTCCGAAACAGCGGTTTCGAAAAATAACATCAAAAAGAAACTGTAAAATTATAGAAATATGAAGTTCTTTGGAAGACAAAACGAAATAAAAGAATTGCAAGAGATAAGAAATCTATCTTTGCAAACGGCCCGTTTTACAATCGTAACCGGACGCCGACGTAGCGGTAAGACATCCTTATTGATAAAAGCATACGAGGATGTTCAGGATATGCTGTATTTCTTTGTTGCAAGAAAATCAGAAGCAGAACTCTGCAGAGATTTTATCGAAGAGATGACGACCAAACTTCAGCTTCCTATTCTCGGTGAAGTAACACGCTTTGCTGACATCTTTAAATATCTGCTTCAACTATCCAAGATTCGCCCTATCACTCTCATCATTGATGAGTTTCAGGATTTCAAGCGGGTTAATCCATCAATCTTTTCAGATATGCAAAAGATATGGGACCTTAACAAACAGGAAGCTCATATTAATCTTGTGGTCTGCGGTTCTGTTTATTCACTTATGAACATCATCTTTAAAAATAACAAGCAACCTCTTTATGGTAGGCAGACTGGAGAAATAAAAGTCACTCCATTTCCCCCTTCTGTCATTAAGGAAATTCTCTCTACATATAATTCTGCCTATACCAATGATGACCTACTGGCTCTCTACAGTTATACAGGCGGAGTAGCAGAATATGTAGAAATGATGATGGATGCAGGAGCCACGACCAAGGAACAGATGACAGAGCGGTTTATTGCAAAAAACTCTTATTTCATCTACGAAGGAAAAAATATGCTGATAGAAGAATTTGGCAAAGACTATGCCCGCTATTTCGAGATACTGCAACTTATCGCTTCAGGCTACACAACTCGAGGTGAAATAGAAAGCATCATGAAAATAGAACTTTCGGGCTATCTCACCAAACTGGAGAACGACTATAGCTTGATCTCCCGTTATATACCGATGTTCCAAAAGACCAATCGCAACATTCGCTATCAGATAGAAGACAACTTCCTTCGCGTCTGGTTTCGCTACATCTACAAATATGGATACATGATAGAGGTTGGCGCCAATAAAAAACTAAAAATGGTCATGGATAAGAGCTACACCACATACACCGGCAAGGTTCTGGAAAGATATTTTATTGCCAAGATGATAGAGAGCGAAGAATATACCCAGATAGCCTCCTGGTGGGACAGAAAAGGAGAGAATGAAATCGATATTATCGCTGCCGATGAACTGGAGCAGAAGGTTATTTTTTATGAGGTAAAACGCCAAGCTAAGGATATAAATCTCGGCATTTTAAAAGATAAAGCCGAGCATTTCTTCCAAGCTACAGGAAAATTCAAGAAATTCGATATCGGATACCAAGGATTGTCGATGGAGGATATGTAAAGCAAGCACATACAGAAGCTGGAGAAGGAATATGGGGTGCGACTGTTCGACAGAATCGGCAATCGCATCCAGCTCACCCGTGCCGGACAGTTTCTACTAGACCATGCCTGCAAAATCATCGATGCCTATCAGAATCTTGATTTCGATATGAAGAAGCTCACGGCAAAATCAGAAGGAGAACTGCGCATCGGAGCCAGTACCACCATCTCGCAATATGTTCTCCCCGGACTGTTTGCTGATTTCAGAAAACAACATTCTGACACTTAGAATTCTTTAAAAAGTAGCCTAAGATACCCCGTACCCTTTCTTCAGTTATTTCAAACGTTCTATGAGCATATTGAAGTTCTTTTTTCCAAGATTATTCTCAGATAAAGACTGGCTCATGTTCTTATTAACGATAAGACGTGATTGCATCTTTTCCCAAACATCAGCATCTAGTAATTCCTTCCATTTAGCTGCACTTCGCATGATAACAAACGCTACATCTTCTCTTTCGTAAGCCAAATATCTAATTAGTTTCTTTGTTAATTCCTGAGATGGCAACACAACACCCCTTGGAAAATCCTTAAAGGAAACAGAAGTGTAAGCACAATACTGAACTATTGCAAAGTTTCGGAAGAACTCATATTCCTTTTGATGATTTATGTTGAGGCGATTAATATTATTATACCAATAATAGTCACCGATTTCATTCAATGCATCGCCACAAAGGACTTGGGAACCCTCCATGCTATATTTTTCCTTGAACTCTTCATGACTCTTAACATAAGATTCCTGTGGGGTGAGCAATCCTCTCACTTGAAATGACAGCGTATTGATCAACTCCGCCATAGCATCCTCTAAAGGTGCCCTATATCTTTCATATTGCACATTATCATTCACACCTAACTTAAATCCTGGATTTAGGCTAAGAATAACGACTTTCGCCTTGAGTGGGTTACCTCTCCACGGCTCAGCAGGAGCACCAAGAAAGTACCGGCAATCCTCTTTTGCCTTTTTATTGAATTCATTTATCACTTGCTCCTCGTAAGAATTTGGATAAACCATTTTTACGGACTCGTCATACCAATGCGAACGCATATACTCCCCAGTCAGCTTAGGCCAAAGATTCTCTTTAACAATATCAGATTCAGATACACTATAATAGCCAGTAGGATTAACCATACATTTTAGTAGCTCTTCACCTTTCAAAGACTTTTTCAATGAAGCCAGACTATCCCACCTTAGGTATTTCTGCGTAAAAGTTACAGACTTATCGTCTTCTGTATAAGAGAATCTCAATCTAATCTCCATCATGAGAAGATCCAACACTTTCTCTAAACTAAGTGTTTCTTTAAGATAATTAGCCATTGCAAACTGGTCATCCACGTATCTATCACCGTCAGGATATCTAAGATGCGAAACGAAATACGCCAATGTTTGCTTGATACTATCTTGGGCAATCTCAGGATGATTGTCTAAAAACTCACGAATATGCGATAAGATATCAAAGCCCTTGTCGGCAACATAAAGCAGATGCATCAACTTTGTGTCTGTATCCGTCTGTCCAAACTCGTGACAATAATCGTCTACATAAGCCTTGATATGCCTCTCTGGTAGACTAACACGCTCTCCTCCTACTGGGTAAAATGCAATTCTTCTCATAATTAATCGTTTTGATGTTACACTTTTTGCTTCAAATCTTACTACATCCACAAAGATTATCAGCATTTTCGTTTTTGCGGATTGCTATATAACGGATTATCTAAAACTATATTGCATAAGGAACTCATTTTTTTTAAATTAGGAAGCAGCTTTAGATATTCCTGCCGATTCTCTTCTGAAATTGCAGATAAAATACAATATGCATACTGCCCAGAGAGATATGAAGTTCTTTGGAAGCAAAACGAAATAAAAAGATTCGCTACATAAACAAAAAATGCAGACGCATTTCTGTATATAAACTTACCGCACAACAGGTGGATGACGAGCGCACAACAGCTGATGGACATTCGCATAACAGCTGATATGCAAGCGCACAACAGCTGTTGTGCGGTTCACGATAGTATATTCCCCAACGACAGATACTATATCTTCCAACAACTTATCCTATATCTTCCAACAATTTATTCCTGTTCTTCCAGCACCCCTTCCCATATCTATCAACACCCCAATCCACTTTCGAGAACAGACGGAGGCACATCAATATAGAACAGCAAAGGCTTGAGAATGGAGAACATGTATATAGAATAGATGAAACCACAGGCCATCTATTTATTAAGGTAGTCAACTAAAAATATGACTAAGTTTCAGGAAAGTCAATGTGAATTATAAATAAGTTTTAACGGAATCAACTCGTCTTACAAATAAAACTAAAAGTGGGCAACTAAAATCGTTAAACCACATACTGAAATAGTGCCCACGAACATGAGCACGGATGACCATGAACATGGGTACGCGCGACCGATACGATGGGTATGAATGACCAAAACGATGGGCACGGATGACCGAGAGCCTGGGTACTTATACCCAACTAGCTCGGGCATTCGTGCCCAAGGCTTTGGGCAAAGTTGGGCAAAACGTTGCGTTGACTTTTCCTGATTTCAGCTGACTCTTCTTTATTTCAGTAGACACTTTTTATCTTTATGAACTGAAATGGTAGACACACTCAGTTGTTTTATGCTGAAAAAGTAGACTTTTTCATCTCTTTTTGCTTATTTCCTCTCCTTTTTTATATTTTTCCTCCGATAATCTCGTACTTTTTCTCCAATAATCTCGTGTTTTTCTTTGAAAATTCTGTGTTTTTCGCTGAGAATTCCCGGTTTTTAGCCCTAGCGTGGCAATAGGTGGCAATAGGTGACAATAGAAAAAGCCCTTATTGCCACGCTTAAATCAATAATTATCAAACAGTTATATTTAGAGTGGCAATAGTGGCAATAAATCAGAGAAAAAAAATCACCCCACATTTTCTGTTAATCTTTACTATATTCCTGCGAGAAAACTTGCAGGATAAAGGGAATATGAGTAACTTTGCACACGAATTTCTGAAACTATTGTCTTACAAAGACATAAAATAAGAGAGAAACTATTTTTTAAGGATAATATTGACTCATAAGAACAAATGAAAAAAGGACTATTTGCACTCGCGCTGGGTACCTTTACCTTGGGCATCGCAGAATTCATCATCGAGGGCATCATCACAAACATCGCCCACAACATGAACGTTTCCATCCCGGAAGCAGGACATCTCATCTCCATCTATGCACTCGGCGTCTGCACCGGAGCTTTCTCGATGATTCTCATGCATAAATACAGACCCAAGAATATCCTGATGTTCCTGGCTTCACTCATCACCTTCGGAGCTGTCATCGCCTCAGTAGCACCTAACTACTGGCTCTTACTCTGCGCCCGCTTTATAGAAGGTCTGCCTCATGGCGCTTACTTCGGAACGGGTACCATCGTGGCGGTAAAGATTGCCAAAGAGGGTAAGGGAACCAATGCCGTGGCGATGATGTGTGCAGGTATGCCGGTGGCCAACCTGCTGGGTGTGCCGGTGGGAACCTTTCTGAGTCACATGTTCAGCTGGCGAGTACCTTTTGTCAGCTGTATCGTGTTCGGACTCATCACCTTATACATGATTCACAGATGGGTTCCAGATGTAGAAGCACTGCCAAACAACGGTATGAAGGCACAGTTCCATTTCCTCCGCAACAAGGCTCCGTGGCTCATCATCGTAGCCACCTTCCTGGGCAATGGCGGCATCCTCTGCTGGTTCAGTTATATCTCGCCGCTGCTTCAGATGGAGGGCGGATTCAGCGCAGCCAGCATCTCTCTGCTGATGATTCTTGCAGGCGGCGGAATGGTAGTAGGCAATCAGGTGAGTGCCTTGCTTGCTGACCGCTTCAAACCGGGTCGCTTTACCTGTTATCTCCAGTTTCTGGCAGCAGCTGCACTTCTGCTCACCTTCTTCCTCGCCCCTATCGGCTGGGTATCTGTGGTGCTGATGTTCATCTGCTGCGTCTGTCTTTTCGGCATCGGATCGCCTGAGCAATTCCTCATCGTGAAGCATGCCAAGGGTGGCGAAATGCTGGGCAGCTGCTGCATTCAGGGAGCCTTCAATCTGGGTAACGCCATGGGAGCTTTCCTGGGTGGTATTCCTGTTGCTATGGGATTAGGATACAACTTCCCTGCCCTTATCGGTGTGCCGATGGCATTGGCAGGAGCCATCTGTCTGCTGATTTTCCATAAGAAATATGAATAAGATTCTATTATTCTGCGAAGATGAAGAAGGAGATGCTCAACATTACCGATGATGAGATTAAGCCATACTTCAACATCGACAGCGTACAGGTGAATAGTGTGTTCTATGCCGCCCATCGTGTTTACGGACTGAACTTCAAGCAGCGCAAGGATATCCCAACCTATCACCCAGACTTGAAGGTATTCGAGGTGAGCGACAAGAACGGCAAGCCAATCGCCCCCTTCTACAGCGATTACTTCCGCCGTCCTACCAAGCGTGGCGGTGCATGGATGAGCGCCTTTGCCAAGCAGAGCAAGCAGCGCGGCCAGTTGCCTATAATATATAATGTATGCAACAACGCCAAGGCACCGGAGGGGCAGCTATCTCTCATCACATGGGATGAGGTTACTACCCTGTTCCATGAGTTCGGTCATGCGCTTCACGGAATCCTTTCCAACTGCAAGTACAATACCCTTTCAGGAACAGCCGTTGCCCGCGATTTCGTAGAGATGCCAGCCGATCTGAAAGAGCGCATGCTGAAAAGCATCAGCTTCCAGACCGCTTATTCACTGGGCGAGAATCTGGCTGCAACCTGTCTTGACCTTGTCTGGCACAAGATTAGCGAAGAAGAGGTACCTTCACCTTATATGGCAGGCGCCTTCGAGAAGGAAGAGCTCCACAACATCGGTTTGCTCAATACCCAGATTCCTCCTCGCTACAGCACATCATACTTCAACCACGTATGGGGCGGCGGTTATGCTGCAGGCTATTACAGCAATCTCAGGACAGAGGTGCTGGCTGTGAACATCGCCGACTACTTTGCAAAGCATGGTGCCTTAAATCCAGCTGTTGGTCAGGCATTCCGCGATAAGATTCTGAGCCGTGGCAACATCAAGGACCAGATGGAAATGTTTACCGACTTTACAGGTATGGAGAAGCCAGATGCTTCCGGATTCCTGAAAGCAAGAGGTTTGTAATGCATAAAATTACAATATGAAACAGACCAACTTTCATACAGCGATGTTGAAGATAAAGCGTACGGCACTATTGGTAGTAGGCCTTACGCTTTTTCAGATTAAAGGGTGTGCCATAAGTTAATGACACACCCTCTTTTTTATCCTTTAATAGCCTGAGGTGTCCAGCTCTTCAGGAATCTGAGCACCTTTTCTTCGTTATATCCCTTCCCCTCTTCCAGGAAACTGGAATCCTGGATATGGAGAACCTTTCCGGTTTCATCGAGCACCACAAAGACCGGGAATCCGAAACGCTGAGGATTGTTCAGTCGCTTCATCAGCTGCTCAGCCTTCTTCACCGCCGCATCACCGGCAGTTTTTCTGCGATTGTAGTTTACATGAATATATTCAAAATGATCATTTACCATCTTGTTGACCGCAGCATTCTTCTCTACAAAATCGGCAAACTTCAAGCACCATGGGCACCAGTTACCACCTACCTGACAGATAACAAACTTGCCATTCTTCTTGGCTTTAGCCAAAGCCTCATCAATCTGAGCCATCGGATCAATGCTTTCATTATACACCTTCTTGAGAGCAGTCTGCATCTGAGCAGGTTTCAAAGCTCCTGCCTGGTCGAGCGAATCCAGTTTCTTCATCATCTCCTCCGCCTTCACGGTAGAGAATGCAACCTTACCTTCCGGATTGATCAGATAAGAGGTAGGAATCCATGAGATGTGATAATCCTTGGAAATCTTAGTTTCCTTCCATTTCTTAAACTCACAGTATTGCAACCAGGTATACTGATTATCGCCCAGATATTTCTTCATCTTCGCCTCGTCGGTATCAAAAGAAACACCCACTACCTGGATCTTGGTATTGTATTTGTCATAGATAGCCTTCACCATCGGCATGTCTCTTCTGCAGTCTGGACACCAGGAAGCCCAGAAATCGAGCACGGTCCAGACACCCGGAACCGTCTTTCCGTCTTTATCCTTCTGAGTCTTCTTATCTGAGAGCTGGAAGATTTTCTTACCCGTCTTACTGTCAGTAATCGTGAAGTCGGGAGCCTCGGTGCCTGCTGGCAGCAAGTCAAGCGATGTCTGTGCTCTACCGACGACAGCCGTCGTCAGGAGCAAAAAGAATAATAGTTTCTTCATACAATTTTTCTGTTTTGTCTGTTACTTCAAATATATATACTTCAACCTACAAAATTACATCATTTTCCAGTATCAAGTCCATAAAGCAAGATTTTATTACAGAAAATTAACCATAAAAGACTAGAACTGATAATAAATGAACGGTTGCACACTCTCCTGAGAAACCTCAACTACCATCTGCAAACAGATGATGAAGAGCAGCAGTTTAGCCACCCAAGGCAGGAGGATGAACCGGGCCTGAAGACGGTGATATTGGCGCTCGGTAAAGAGATAGCTCAGCATGACACCGATGATGCAAAGCGTCGAGGCAGGACGGGCATGGAAGAAAGCCAGCCAGCGTACGGGGAATGCTTATGCCCAACTGACGGCTGAAGAACTTATGCACCACAAGTCCGAAACCATGACCAGAAGGTGAGATAGAAGCAATATTCCAGGAGCGTTACCTCCATGTCAAACTTACGCTTATAGGTATCTACCGCATAGCTGATAGCCTGGAAGGTATAGAACGAGATACCTACAGGCAGAGCGATAGACTGCAGGGAGAAGTTGGTGCTGAACATCTCGTTGACTACATCGCCAATGATGAAATTGGTATATTTGAAATAGCACAGCAGAGTCAGGTCTACAAGCACCACGAAGGTGAGCAGCGCAAACGGAATACTGCCCAGACATACAAAGACATGGGTAGGTTTGATACGTTGGATATAATGCTGCAGGGTATCGGTAGCAGCCCAGTTTCTGGTGCCCGAACTCACCCAGGTAATACAGGTGAGCTTATGACCGTTCTTGTTGGCATAACCAGCCAGTCGCAGACCTAGATATTCCGACATCGAGTCACCGAAGATCAGTACTCGCTGCGCCGCCGTATCCACGGGTTTCTTTATCATGCTGTCAGCCTTTTCCTCTTCAGCAAGCTCTGCCTCGCTTTTACCGGTGAGCGCATCCATTCCAATCTGTTTCAGCGGAATGTTTTCAGCCACTTACTCTGGAATAAAGGCATAAGCCAGCAGTCCTCCAATGGTTATTGCCAGCAGGGCTATCATTTTCCAGGTTTCTTTCATTTTATATCTTTAATGAATTTTGGTTATTCTTTTTCTTATACATTCGCCCGTCATTACAGCTGAAAGGGAGTGAGTACATTCAGCAACTTTCCGAAATCGGTCTTCGAGATGCGCCTTCCTCTCAAGCTGCGCACCTGCGGATAGTCTTCGAAATAGTTCTCCATCGTAGTATACCACTGATGAGAAACCACTTCCCTGAGCGTCTTCAGTTGATTTTCGATGCGACGGGCAAAACTCGGATTCACTCTCGAGAGATAATGTCTTCCATCATTCATTTCGATGGCAAGCATCAGATAAATTTGCGGTCCCTTTTTCTCTTTCCTGCTTCTTACGGTTTCGCTTACCTTCCAACCCTTGGTGGATGTCGATACTCTGATATCCCAGCCATACTGGCTGTTGAGCTTATTCATCAGCCCCTTGAACACAACCCCGTGAGCCGAAGTATCTTTCAGTCCCGTATAACCGATGATGTAATGTATCATCTCGTGGAGCAAGACACTCTTTGCCTGCTTGTCGGTCATATCATAATAAGTAGACATGGAGAGTTTGAAATCGTAGAGTTTGGTGCGCCCCCATCTGGAGGCCCGCTTATAGGCAAGTTGCCCCAAGCGAGTCTTGGCATGAGTAAGTCCGAGTTCAGGAACAGGCAGTTTTCCCCCGAAATATTTCTGATCGAAACGCCTGAACCACTCCTCCATCCATTCTATTGTAACAATCATGTATGTATATTTATTCAATAATTATTCAGTTCTGTATATCAGATATTACAAAACGTTTGCAAAGATACAACTTTTTCTTTGTTTCTTTCAATATTTATCGAAAAATGCATAACTTTGCACGCAAATTTACAATAAAAATGAACAAGACAGCACAGCATATGCTACTCTACTCCCCTATCTTCATCATCATCATCGGTATCTCGCTCTTCCTGCTCTTCATCACGCTGGGCATTCCGCAGGGGTATACTACCGTGGTACTCTCGCATATCACCTTCTGTCTGCCATACGTTATTCTGAGTGTGATGCCAAGACTGAAGCAGATGAATCCTAACCTCTATGAGGCGGCACTCGATCTGGGCGGCGGCATCGTTATCTTCCTGCTAGCCGTAGTCCTTGCTCTCACGGTATTCGTTGCCATCAAGAAATATGAGCATTACAAGCACAGAAGGCTGTCGAGGAAACACCGCAGAAGACATGTGGTAAGGGTAAAAAGGTAAAAGGGTAAAAAAGTAAAAGGTAAAAGAGAGGGAAAAACCTATTTTATAGGGGAGAATGAACATTTTTTGAAGAAAAAGAGAAAAAAATGCCGAAAAAATTTGGTAATATCAAATAAAAGCATTACCTTTGCACTCGCTTTTGAGATATAAAGCTTTCGGGTAGTTACCAGAGTGGACAAATGGGGCAGACTGTAAATCTGCTGGCTATGCCTTCGGTGGTTCGAATCCATCACTACCCACTTTTCCCAAAAAATAACTCAAAAATTTAAGAGTCCGACTTTCGAGAGAGAGCCGGACTTTTTTCTTTTCATATAAATCCTGAACAAAAGAAGAAGAGTAATATCACTCTCCTTCTACCTGCGTCTTTGGCCAATTCACCAAATACAGCATTTCTGTGGCTCGTGTAAATGCAGTATAGAGCCAATGGATATAATCGGGAGTAAGCATATCATCCGTCATATAGCCCTGGTCTACATAGACATGCGACCACTGTCCGCCCTGCGCTTTATGACAGGTAACGGCATAGGCAAACTTCACTTGCAGAGCATTGAAATACGGATCCTGCCGGATTGCCTTCATACGGTCTGCCTTCAGTGGTATGTCCTGATAATCTTCCTCTATCTTATGGAAAAGCTGCTCTTGCTGATCATGGGTCAAAGCAGGAGCCTCACTCGTCAAAGTGTCCAGTAATACCGTAGCCTCCAGTTCATAATTGTCATAATCGGGGAATTTCAACAGAAGGGTGGCAAAATGAAAGCCGTAGAGGTCGATGCGACGGCTCACCTTCATCACCTTCGCCCTATCTCCATTAGCCAGGAAAGCAGGAAGTTCGTTACTTTGAACTTCTTTACTTTGAACTTTGAACTTGGAACTCGGAACTTTATGATTAGCTAAACTATTGAATTGGCTTTTCCTTCGGCCGCCGAACGCAGTTTCTTCACTCTTCACTCTTCTTTCTTCACTTTCCTTTATTTTCTTTCTTTCTTCCTCCATCCAATAATAATTGTTCTTCACAATCATCAGCATGTCGCCACTCTCCAGTTCCTCTTCCCTATCAAGCACCATGTTGCGGATGCCCTGGTTGAAGATGTTGGCGCGCTTGTTGCTACGAGTCACAACAATGGTATCGTCCAGTCCTACATGATGATAACTGTCGCCAAGAGCCTCGATGAGTTCTGCACCCGGCATCTCCCTGATATCCGAGAAACCGGAGAAACGGATTTTAGGCAGTTGGGTAATGTCATCGTGGGTAATCATCTGGCGGATACGGGTAGCATTAAAGAGGATGCCCGACTGCTGACTCTGGCGGACTACCTCGTTCAAATCGCACTCATAAACCGACAGCCCATACCCCTGGAGCATCGAAGCAGAAAGAGCTGGTGATTCTTCCTCACCAACAGGAGGCAACTGTGCCTTATCGCCTATTAGCAAGAGGCGGTCGTTACGTCCCTGATATACAAAATGAACCAGATCATCTAGCAGACAGCCGCTGCCAAAGGTGGTTCCACCCAATCCCAGATTGGCAATCATCGAAGCCTCATCTACCATAAAAAGCGTATCAGTATAGAGATTATCATTAAGATTGAACTGGCCATCCACTCCGGCAAACGCCTTTTCGCGATAGATGCGGCGATGAATGGTATAGGCAGGCATCCCGCTGTTCAGAGAGAAGACCTTAGCCGCCCTACCCGTAGGAGCAAGGAGCATCACCTTCTGGCGAACAGCACGGAGCGTACGGACGATAGCACCCGAAAGCGATGTCTTACCAGTACCCGCACTACCCCGGAGAATCATCACAGCATGAGGATTACTATCCGTCATAAACTGCACGAAAACATCGAGCGCTTGAGCCTGTTCTGGGGTTGGCGGAAAGCCAAATTGCTGTAATATCTGATATTTTAACTCTTCAATGTTCATATTTCGAAAACTTTTAGTATCTTTGCAGAAAATTTACTGCACCTATTTGCTGTGCAAAAGTAATAATACTTTTTGAAATGAGAAAAAGAATAAAGAATAATTATATTTTGGGAGCATGCGTCATCATCATGATGCTACTCTGTATTCTGAGTGTGAGCCAGCCCATCCGCTTCCAGAAAGCCATGGCTAGCAGAGAAGCAGAGGTGAAGGAAAAACTGATGCAGATACGTCAGGCTGAAGAGAAATACAAGGCGAAACACGGCGTATATACTGGCGATTTCCCGACACTGGTAAAAGGCAAGTTCTTACAGGAAGATGCCCAATACATTCCCTATGCCGACGGTAAGAAGTTTACACTCGCAGCCACGGTTATCGTAGGAAAAAGCGGTAAGCAGATTCCGGTGATGGAATGTGGGGCCGGTTATGAAACCTTCCTCGACGGACTCGATGAAGGTTCCATCCAGCAGAAGATAGAGGAGGCCAACTATGCCGGCAACTATCCCGGACTCAAGATAGGCGATTTAACGACAGATAATAACAACGCAGGTAATTGGTAACAGATATGCAAATAAAAGGTAACAACATTCAGCAAGCACGACTCACCATCCGCGTGAGCAGAAACACCCTCAGTTTTTCGGTAGTTGACCGTGAAGCTGAGCATCAGCTCATCTATGAACCTTATACAGTAAAGAGTGGTGTTTCGATGGCAGCCAACTTGCGTCAGGCTTTCAAGGAGAGTACTCTCCTGCAGCGGGGATACCAGAAGGTACGCGTATATCTCGATTCGCCTATCCTGCTGGTTCCTATCGAAGAATTTCATGAAGAGGATATCGATGTGCTCTATCAGCATGCCTTCAACAGTCATAACAGCGATGCCATTCTCTACAGAGTGCAGCCGGAACTGAATGCGGTAGCGGTATTCCCTATCAACAAGGATTTGAAGATGGTGGTAGAAGACAACTTTAAGGATGTCCGCTTCACACCTATCATGCAACCGATGTGGCACTATCTGCACCATCGCAGTTTCACCGGCATTCACCGCAAGCTCTATGTTTATTTCCACGACAAGAAGCTGGACGTTTTCGGTTTTGAGAAGAACCGTTTCAAATTCTTCAACTCGTTCAATGCCGAGCATGCCAAGGATGCCCTCTATTTCATTCTCTATGTATGGAAGCAGTTAGGATTCAACCAGATGCAGGATGAGTTGCATGTATCAGGCAATGTTCCGGATAAGGACTGGTTCCTCTACAACACGAAACTCTATATCAAGAAGACCTTCATTCTGAATCCTGCCGCCGAATTCAACCGTGCGCCCATCACAGAGATTAAAGGTCTGCCATTCGATTTGATGGCGCTGTACCTAAGTAAGTAAGACAAGAGTTGATAGTTAAAAGTTGATAGTTAAGAATTCAACAGAATAGCTTATCATAAAGTTCAATGTTCAACATTCAAAGTTCAAAGTAAATATGAGAATCATAACAGGACTATATAAGGGACGCCATTTCGACATTCCACGTTCGTTTAAGGCACGTCCGACAACAGATTTTGCAAAGGAGAACATCTTTAATGTGCTGCAGGGATATATTGATTTCGAAGATACCTCTGCCCTCGACCTTTTTGCCGGTACGGGCAGTATTTCGCTCGAACTGGTATCACGAGGCTGCAACCGGGTAATCAGCGTAGAGGCCGACCGCGATCATGCCAACTTCATACGCCAATGTTTTCAGAAGTTGGGCGAAGACAAAGATATTCTGATTCGTGGTGATGTATTCCGTTTCCTGAAGACCTGCAAGCAGAAGTTTGACTTTATCTTTGCCGATCCTCCATACGCCCTGAAGGAGCTGCCGCAGATTCCAAACCTCGTTCTGAATGGTGACTATCTCAACGAAGGAGGCATCTTCGTCTTTGAGCATGGCAAAGACTATGATTTCTCCGAGCATCCACGATTTCTGGAGCACAGAAGTTACGGAAGCGTAAACTTCTCAATATTCAGATAGGAAAAAATCCCCGTTTGCACCAGACAAGATGCAAACGGGGATTTATTCGTTACAACAGCGGCGAGAGTAATCTTACCGTACTCTCGAAAAGGCGCTGCAGGAACGGACGTTTTACGAAATAAGATACATCATCTACCAGGATGCTCTTCGCCTCATCCCGCAGATAGACAGCCTTCACGCGCTGCGCCATCCCCTCATCAAAGAAGAACGCATTCGCTTCGAAATTATTCTCAAAACTTCGGAAATCGATATTCGTACTGCCTATCGTACAGAGATTATCATCACTTACGAGCAATTTACTATGATTAAAGCCTGCCGTATAGAGATAAACCTTTACGCCAGCCTCTATCGCCTCCATCACATACGAACGTGATGCCCACTCTACCAGTTTGGCATCAGCATGACGAGGCAACATCAGACGGATATCCACACCCGCCAGAGCTGCTGTTCGCATGGCAAACAATACGGGTTCAGTTGGCAAGAAATAAGGCGTTTCCATATACACATACTTCCGGGCCTGAAGCAGGATGCGGACATAGCCCTGCATGATATCAGGCCAAGGACTGATAGGACTGCTCGTAACTATCTGTACGAGACAATTGTTGTGGATATGCGCACTGACCGGCGGATAATACTGGCGATTGGTAACCAACGTACGGTCTACGAAATACCAGTCTACCAGAAAGGCTCTCTGAATGGCGTAAACGCCACCGCCCTCAATACGGAGATGCGTATCGCGCCAAGCCTGTTTCTTATCACCTTTCACATAGCGCAGAGCTATATTCATGCCGCCGATAAAGCCCACCTTACCATCTATGACACAGAGTTTGCGGTGGTTACGATAGTTTACCTTACTCGTAAAAGCCGGAAAGCGGACTGGCATGAACGAATGTATATCAATGCCTGCATCACGCATACGTTCAAAGAATTCATCCTTCACTTTCCAGCAGCCTACATCATCATAAATCAGTCGCACCTCCACTCCCTGCTCCGCCTTATCAATCAAGGCATCAGCTATCAGATATCCCAAGGCATCGGCTTCGAAGATATAGGTATCGAGATGAATATGATGCTTTGCCTGTCCTATATTATATAATAAGGTAAGGAAGAAATCGTAGCCATCGGTATAAATATCCACCTGATTATCTTTAAAAGGCAGCGCCCAACTCTGGTTGGCAAAGAGATTCATCAGCGGTTTATTGCTGTCTGGCAGGTGAAGATTCTCCTGCTCTACGAACTCGAGCATGGAGCGCTTGGTGAGCTGGTCCATGCTGCGGTCGCTGATAAGACGTTCCTTGCGGGTATTCTGTCCGAAGAAGAAATAGAAGATAATACCCACAAAGGGGATGAAGAAGAAGACCAATATCCATGCCATCGTCTTGGCGGGCTGACGATTGTCCATCAAGACGGTAATGATAGCCGGAACGGTTATCACGACATAAAGCAACAGATATATCCAGTGAAAATAAATCATATAGCATTTCTCCTTTTAAATCTCTAATACTTCTTTACAGAGTTTCTCCCCCACAGGACAGGAGTTCCGGTTAATTGAAGATATTGTTTGCCTGACTCGCCAGAAGCGTGTTCATCTGCTTGAGTTTCATAAACTCCTGCAGCAGTTCACGATTGGTCGGATTCTTGGCAAATTCCTGCTGAACCTCAATAATACGCTGAGCAATATAATGAGTACGGAAGCTCAAGATGTCTTTAAAGACAAACTGACGGAGTTTGTCGGCACTCATCTTCATCTGCAGACTAGCCGTAGATACCTCCTGGGCACCTGTAGGCAAACCTGCCAACCTGCTGATTTCCGGATTCGGATGATTGGCAAAATAAGTTTCGGCGACAAAATCATCTTCTTTTTCGAGATGCTCCACAGCCTCCTGCATAATCTGATTATATAAATCATTATGAAACTTAAAGCCATCTCCACCCAAATCAAGACTGATATACTGGGCCACAGCTACCTCCACATCATTTCCGTCTACATCCTGTACCGTGATGAGTTGGTCGCCATGATGAATAATCAACTGTACCAGAAGTCCTTCTACCTCCAGAAGTTTATCCAGTGGGGTAACCGCTCTCATTGCTGATTGCGCCTGCTGCGCTGCCGCTACAGTCGAATCTTTCAATCCCGCAGCACGTCGCTCTGCCTTTACCTGCTCACTCATACCGTTTCGCACAAAATTATTCAAGGCATTCACGATGATTGCCTCGTTCACGCCCAAACGGTGAGAACAGTCGGTGATATAAGAAGCGCGCGTTATCTGATTCTTGATTTTCGAGATGCTCTCTACAATCGAATTGATAGCCTGGCTTCGCTTTACAGGGTCTGTCACGCCGCGTAGCAGAATATCGGTCTTAAACTGTATGAAATCGGTCTGATTCTCCTGAATATATCTTCTGAATTCCTCTGCCGAATGACTGCGGGCGAAACTGTCAGGGTCATTACCGTCAGGGAGAAAGAGTACCTTTACGTTCATCTCTTCTTCAAGCAGCATATCGGTACCTCGCAGCGCAGCATGAATACCCGCATTATCGCCGTCATAGAGAAGAACGATATTACTGGTAAAGCGGTGCAGCAATCTAATCTGATGCACGCTCAGCGCTGTACCCGAGTTAGCCACTACATTTTCGATGCCACACTGATGCATCGAGATAACATCGGTGTATCCTTCCACCATAAAGACACAATCCTCCTTGGCTATCGCCTTCTTGGCCTGATAGAGTCCATAGAGTTCGCGCTCCTTATGATAGATAACGCTATCAGGCGAGTTGACATATTTCTGGCTGATGCCCTTGGTTCGGCTGTCGAGAACTCGTCCGCCAAAAGCCACCACCTTGCCGCTCACGCTGAACCAGGGGAAGATGGCTCTACCAGAAAAACGGTCAAGAATCTTATCCTCACCCGACTTATTGCCGGCTTCGTCCTTATCCACCTTGAAGCAGAGTCCCGTATCAACCAGATATTTCGGATTATAGCCAGCCGCCTTAGCCGCCTCAGCAAGAGCAGTACGCTTAGGGAGCGCAAAACCCAACTGGAATTTTCTGATGATATCATCCCTGAAACCTCTTCCTCGGAAATAGGCCATACCGATAGCGATGCCATCCACATCATGCAAGAGAATATCCTGAAAATATTTCGCCGCCCAATCGTTGACGATAAACATGGATTCCCTTTCGCTCTCGCGCTGTTTTTCTTCGTTGGTCAGTTCCCGTTCCTGAATCTCAATTTTATATTTCTTGGCGAGCCAGCGAAGGGCATCGGGATAGGTCATCTGTTCCAGTTCCATCAGAAAGTTGATTGCATTGCCTCCCTTTCCGCAGGTAAAGCAATGACAGATACCTCTTGTTGGAGATACAGAGAAAGATGGATTGGAATCGTTATGAAAAGGACACAAGCCGACATAATTGATGCCACGCTTCTTGAGCGTAACAAACTCAGATACCACCTCTTCTATCTTGGTGGCATCCATAATTTTTGCTATCGTCGGTCTGTCTATCATTATATATATTCTTTTTTCTGTTTTTACTATGCAAAATTACTATTTTTCTTTGAAAACACAAAGAGAAACGGACAGAAAAGTAAAAATGAAACATATTAAAATCTAAAGGTTACATAAAATAAAGTACATTCGGATAGTTTTGGCTATCTTTGCAACCGGCAAAAACACATTGCTGACAATCGGGAAATAACAACAAAATAAATAAATATGAAACTAAACAACATCAAGCGAACATTCCTGGCAAGCGCTGCCCTGCTCTCAACTATCAGCATGAGCGCAGCCGACAGATTTGTGAATTTCAAGCAAGGAGACTTGCTGCTGAATGCCAACAACCAGGTAGAAATCTACATGGATACCAACGACTGCAAGGGAGTGAGCTATGCTGCTCATGCCCTGCTGAAAGATATAAAAAGTGTGAGTGGAGCCACAGCCACCCTCACCTCGGATGCCGGTTTTCTGAAAAAAGCCGACACTGTCCGACCAGCTATCCTCGTAGGTACCATCGGCCATTCAGCAGCCATCGACCAACTGGTGAAACAGAAGCGCATCAACGGAAATCTACTGAAGGGCAAACGGGAAAAGTTTATCATCACGCTCACAGATGGTCAGCTCGTCATTGCTGGCAGCGACCGCCGAGGCACCATCTATGGCATCTACGAACTCTCGCAGCAGATGGGCGTTTCACCTTGGTACGACTGGGCCGACGTGCCTATAGAGCATCACGATTCCATTTTCGTAAACAAGGGAATCTATACAGATGGTGAACCAGCCGTACGCTATCGCGGCATCTTCCTCAACGATGAAGCTCCCGGCCTCACCTCTTGGGTAAAGAACACCTACGGCACCGAGTATGGCGACCACCGATTCTATCAGCGCGTCTTCGAACTGGTATTGCGACTGAGAGGTAACATGATGTGGCCTGCCATGTGGGGCTGGGCTTTCTATGCCGATGACCCTGAAAACGAGAAGACGGCAGATGAGATGGGCGTAGTGATGAGTACTTCCCATCATGAGCCGATGGCACGCAACCATCAGGAATACGCCCGCAACCGAAAGGGATGGGGACCATGGAACTACCAGAAAAACAAGGCAAACCTGCAGAAGTTCTTCCGTGAAGGCATTGAGCGAATGAAGGGTACTGAACAGATTGTAACCATCGGAATGCGCGGCGACGGCGATGAAGCGATGAGCGAAGAGGCTGATACTAAGCTGATGACCAACATCATCAACGACCAGCGTAAGATTATCGCTGACATAACCGGAAAGAAGGCAAGCGAAACCCCGCAGGTCTGGGCACTATATAAAGAGGTATTGGATTACTACGACAAGGGCATGAAGGTGCCTGATGACGTAACCCTCCTGCTCTGCGATGACAACTGGGGTAACGTGCGCCGTGTGCCGAATGCCAAGGAACGCAAGCACAAAGGCGGTTGGGGCTTATACTATCACGTAGATTACGTAGGTGCTCCAAGAAACTCAAAGATGCTCAACGTTACTCCTGTGCAGAATCCTTGGGAGCAGTTGACGCTTGCTTACGAGAATGGCATTGACCGTCTCTGGATTCTCAATGTTGGCGACCTCAAGCCGATGGAATATCCTATCAGTCAGTTTATGGACATGGCTTGGAATCCACGTAAATACGATGTAAACAACATCACTCGCCATACCCGCGACTGGTGCGCACAGCAGTTTGGTGAATCGCAGGCCGATGAAGCAGCCCGCATTCTGAACCTCATCTGCAAGTACAACGGCCGCTGCACCCCAGAGATGCTTGACAAGAACACCTACAGTCTGGAAAACGGTGAATGGCAGGAGGTGGAAAACCAGTATCTCCAGCTCGAAGCCGATGCACTACGCCAGTACAACAGTCTGCCGGCATCCTATCACGATGCCTATCGCCAGATCATCCTCTTCCCTATCGAGCTGATGAGCAATCTGCACCAGATGTACTTTGCCCAGGCACAGAACCACGCCCTCTACAAGCAGGGCAATCCGAAGGCGAATGTATGGGCTGATGAATGCGAACGCCTCTTCAAGCGCGATTCACTCATCTGCGACTATTACAACCATAAGATGGCTGGCGGCAAGTGGAACGGAATGATGACCCAGAAGCATATCGGCTATAAGAGTTGGAATGATGATTTCGAGAAGGATACCTGTCCGGAGCTCTTCCGGGTAACCTCCAAGGATGGAGTGATTATCAGCGAAAACAACGGCGTGGTAGAAATCGAAGCTCCTTACTATAGCAGCAAGACGGATGCTGCCGAGGCTAAATGGACAGAGATTCCTTTCATGGGCAAAAGCGTATCGGCAATGACTCTGATGCCATATACTAAGAGTGTAAAGGGAGCTAGCATCACTTACAAGTTTAAGATGCAAGTTAGCAAAACTTCGGATGGCAAGGCATTTAATGGCAAGCAGAAGGTTCGCATTCATGTGATTACCAAATCAACCTTGGATTATCTCAACAAGGGCGGCTTAACCTATGGTGTAAGTTTAGATGGCACTTCTCCTGTAGAGATTAACTTCAACAAAGATTTGAACGAGAAGCCGGAGAATATCTACAATATCTATTATCCAACGATAGCCACTCGCATCGTGGACAAGGTGATAGAGCTAGAGCTGCCAGCCTCATCCGATGGCATCCACACCCTCACCCTCACTCCTAACGACCCAGCCATCGTCTTCGAGAAAATCGTGATTGATGGAAGAGGAGGAAAAAAGAGTGTCAAGGTGATTTAGACTGGCTGCATACAAACCTGCCAGTTTACATACGTTGGTTAGAGGGAAGTAAAGAGACAAATGTTCTACGTTTTACGCTAGATGACTATTGTCTCTTTACTTCCCGAACGACCGCAGGGAGTGATAACTTCTTTAACTTCTATAGTCGCTCTGTAGCCCATTGACGGAAACGCGTGCCTTGAATAGATTTTACACGATAGCCCACAGATATGATAACATCAAGGTTATATTAGGATCACTTTTTTTATTTCACTTCTCTCTCAACATCCATTCCCACGTAGGAAGAACATGAACCTGCTTGCCATCTATCTCAAGCTCTTCCTTCTCCTCCATCGTAAGAATATATCCCTCAGCCAAGCCATAAGCATTCATGGTTTCCATCAGCCCCTCGATTTCCCGCTTGCGAGTTTTCTCGTCATTCATCACTATCGTTACTTGATAAGCCTTCATGATTCTTATGCCCTCTCTAACAACAAAGTCGCACTCCTTCTTATCTGCATAATAAAAAACATCATATCCGCGGCGTTTCAACTCGACGAACACGATTTTTTAAGTAAACAACCAAATAAATCTTCATTTTTATTCATTCAGAATGAGTAATTTCTATCATTTTTGCTCATTCAGAATGAGTAAAAATGAGCAAAACCACTCATTCAGAATGAGCATTTCTTGAAAAGCGCCTTTTATTCACCTTCTACCTTGCATCCACTGAACCCCATTTCCTGCGCCTTCTCAGGTCCGAAGGTGTAATAGATAGTCTCAGCCTCATCACATACCTCCCCCTGCGAATTGCCAAGGATGAGATGGATGGTAACAATGTTGTGACTTATATGATGCAAGGAAGCAATTATAACGATGCAAGGAAACAATTATAACGATGCAAGAAAGCAATTATAACGATTGCGTGACATTTGTCATGCGATTATACGACACTTACCATACGGTCGGATGACAAATGCCGTATAATCACACGACATATACCAATGTTTAAATAACCCTAATATTTTACACCAAAAGATACAAGTTATCACATTATTATATATATTTGCATCATCTTTCATAGAAGACAAAGAATATAAAAAACAACGAACCATCAAACAACAAGAAATATGGAACTGAAATACGACATTTACATGCTCAACAATGCCCAGGGCATAGGAGAAAAGCGCCAATACGTTCGCATCGTGCAGCATGAACCTATGACCGAGAGACAATTGCAAGAGAAAATCCAGAACCGCTGCTCACTCACCAAGGGAGATGTGGCTGCGGTGTTGGCAGAGCTTCACGACCTTATGGTGGAAGAATTCTCACTGGGACGCCGCTTTTACATCCCAGAGATAGGCTACTTCTCCATGTCGGCTAGCCTAGAGATGCCAGAGGAGAATCCAGACAAGAAGATTACGGGCAAGGAAGTACGCATCACCGGCATCAACTTCCGACCAGAAGGTAAGCTAATGGAGGAAGTACAGCGCAACGTCCATTTCGTCCGCTCCCGCTATTCCAACCAATCTACAAAATACTCCGAGGAAAAGATGTTAGAGAATATCAAGGAGTATCTTCAAAAGAATCGTTACATCACCACTCGCATCATGCGCATCCACTTCGGCTTGACTCCATACATGGCTCAGAAGTGGCTCAACCATTTCTGCGAGAAAGGCATCATGGAGAAGGAAGGCACCCAGCATGCTCCTATCTACTTCTTGAAGTAGCGACCGCTCCGTCCCTTCACTGCAACTCACTGATTGACAGAGGATGATAGGTAAAAGTGAAAGGAGAAAGAATTTCAATTACTCAATTAAATCATCATTAAGATTATGACCAAGGAAGAGCTGATAGATAGAATCAACGACATCGAATGGGAGGACTTCGAGGCCAAGGAAGCCAAGAGCGAACTACCCAAGAATATATGGGAGACCGTAAGTGCATTCGCCAACACTTCTGGCGGATGGATAGTGCTTGGAGTGAAGCAGAATGGCAAGAAGTTTGAAATCTCCGGAGTTGACAATGCAGAGAAGTTGGAACAAGACTTCCTGGGCACCTTGCGTTCTCAGAAATTCAATGAGCCAGTCGATGCCAAGAGCATGCTCTATCATATAGATGGGCATAAGGTTTTGGCATTTCATATCGCCTCATCACCCCACAAACCCATCTACTATAACAATCCGCAGAATACATTCATCCGATTCGGCAGTGGAGACCAGCGAGCTACCAATGGCGAGATAACCGCCATGTTTCATAACCAATCATTCGGCATCAAGTCTGAGCAGATACTCTTAGACTCCGACCTCTCCATGCTCAATGAGGACACCATTCGTGACTATCGTAATTACTTCAAACTATACAGTCCTCGTCCCAATCTGATAGGCAATGACATCGCCGACTTCTGCAAGCGCATCGGCATCACCGATAATGAAGGGCATCTGAACTATGGTGGTTTGATGTGTTTTGGAAAAGAAGAATGGGTTCGCCGTTATGTCCCTACGTTTTGGATGGACTTGGTGGAGATTCCAGGCAGAAGCGTGAGAGAAGCCCGAACCCGCTATACCTACCGCATTCCCGAGCAAGAGAACCTTTGGGAGTATTTTCAGATTATGATCAGGAGACTGCGCCTCATCGTGGATACGCCTTTCATGATGAACGATGAGGGTTTCAATGTGGAAGATCGCTCACAGTTTAAGATTTTGCGAGAAGCATTAGTCAATATGCTCTCTCACTTCGATCCATTCAGCACCATTCACTCCTGCATTCATATCTATACCGACAGAGTCGAGTTCTTCAATGCCGGTGGCTATCCTGTGCCTATATCCCAACTGGGCAACCATCTCTATTCCAATCCTCGCAACCCGATTATCGCCAAGATATTCAGACTGGTAAATCTATCAGAAACCATCGGTTATGGTTTCGACATGATGAATGAGTGGAAGAAAATCACAGGAAATGACGTGACTTTTGAGAGTGATATCTGCACCAGCACTGTCACTTTTTGGCTGGATAGTGACAGAGCTACTAACAGAGAAAGTAACTATGTCAGTAACCATGTCAGTAACTATGTCAGTAACTATGTCAGTAACTATGTCACAGAAAACACTCAAAAGATTTTGGATTATTGCTTAACCCCAAAAACGAGAAGAGAAATTCTTACTTTTTTAGGATTAACATTCCAGACCAAAAACTACAAGATGCATATTGAGCCACTTGTCAGTCATGGATTTCTAGAGTTAACAATTCCTGAGATTCCGAAAAGTAGATTTCAGAAATTTAAGCTAACGGATAAAGGTAAAAAATTATTAATGACACTCTTAAAAAAGAAATAAAATATGAGTATTAGATTAAACAAAGCATTACGTAATCTCAATATCAGCCTTAAGACTGCTACTGATTTTTTATTAAGACACAAGGAATTAGGTGAAATTAGAGAAGAGCCATCCTTTAAACTTAATGAAAATCAGTACGAGGCATTGTGCCTTGAATTTAACAACACAAATGAAACAAAGAATCATATTGCATATCTTCATTTTATTAAGAAATCATTTCTTTTAGCATTTCCTACTGAAAATCTAAAAGGAATGACTCTTGACCAATACGCTGATACTAAAAATGAGGATTCCTTTTGCTATTGGATAGAAACACGCACATACAATCTTGGCTCTATTGGGGGAGGTAGCTCTTATAAATTAGGCATATTCAAATACCAACAGCGTAAGACAAAGGTTTGGGATGAAAGATTAACAAGTGATGGAATCTACGCTTGGCACTCCGAATACAATAAACCGACATCCTCTGAAGCATTTGAAGTTGTAAAAAAAGCCATAATTACAATTGCGACTAATGCACAAAGTGGAAATTTTGAAATTATAAATACAATCACAGAGCTTGGTGAAGAATATAAATGGAAAATTGCATTTTTGTATTCAAAGAAAGACTGCATTCCACTATTCAAGAAGAAAGATCTTGTCACTTTAGCTAAATATTTTGGAATGAAAAAAGCAAATAAAGCATCCATTTCAAAGCTCCAATCTGTAATCATTTCAGAACAAGGTCAAAAAGATATTTTTGAATTTACAGAAGAACTACAAAACATTCTTAAGGAACTAAAGAAAGAATCTACAAAAAAAGATATGGATACCCCAAAAGAAACAAATTACAATATAGACAAGCAATATTGGTGGCTCGTAGCCAGTCCTAAGATTTGGAGTTTCTCCAAGATGAAGGTCGGTGAAATCCAAGACTATACTCTTTATAATGAGAATGGCAATCCACGAAGAATCTTTCAGAACTTCGTGAATGCCAAGAAAGGGGATATTGTCATAGGGTATGAGGCTAACCCAGTGAAACAAATCGTTGCCATTGCCGAAATCGACACACCATCAGATGGGCAGCATATTTGTTTCAAAAAAGTTGAATCCCTGCAATACCCTATCGATTACGCCTCATTCAAGGATGCACCAGAGCTAAAAAGCATGGAATTCATTCAAAACAAGAATGGCTCACTATTCAAAGTTGCCCCTGACGAATATGAGTACCTGATTGATCTCATCAGAGAATCCAATCCAAAAGAAGAAAACAAACAGCTGAAACCCTATACACAAGAGAATTTTCTCAATGAGGTATATATGAGCGAAGAAGACTATACCAAGCTGCGCTTGCTCTTGCAAAACAAGAAGAACATCATCTTGCAAGGAGCACCTGGCGTAGGTAAGACATTCTCCGCTAAGAGATTAGCTTACTCTATGATGGGGGATATAGACGAATCGAGAATCGAATTCATCCAATTCCACCAAAATTATAGCTATGAGGATTTCATGATGGGGTATCGACCTAACGAAGATGGTGGATTCGAACTCAAAAAGGGAGTTTTCTATAACTTCTGTAAAAGAGCCCAAAGTAATCCGGACAAAGATTACTACTTCATTATAGATGAAATAAATCGTGGAAACCTGAGCAAGATATTTGGTGAATTGTTAATGCTAATAGAAAAAGACTATCGAGACACAGAAATTAAATTGGCTTATAATGGCGAAATGTTCAGCGTGCCAAGCAACCTATATATAATAGGTATGATGAATACTGCAGACAGAAGCCTTGCCATGATAGACTATGCCTTGCGCCGTCGATTTAGTTTCTATGAAATGACTCCTGGATTTGACACTGAAGGTTTCAAGAAGCACCAAGAGTCCATCGGAAATGATAAGTTTAATAAAGTTGTCAATGCTATAGTTTCACTCAACCATGACATAATCAATGACGACTCACTTGGTTCGGGATTCTGTATCGGGCACAGTTACTTCTGCGCATCCAATCCAAGCACCATCAATGATTTGTGGTTGGAGAATATCGTGGAATATGACATCAAGCCAATGCTTAGAGAATATTGGTTTGACAACGATTCGAAGTATCAAACGGCTGTAGAAAAACTATTAGATTCACTCAAATGACGAAAGACAAGAACATATTCATACTCAACATCTACTATATGCTCACTTATGCTTTTCGTGAGTTAAAGCAGAACAATTATGAAGAGATTGCTGGTGAGGATTTCGACAACATACAACAATTGTTTGCCGAAATTCTCATCAAGGGCATCTCATGCCAACTGAAACAAGGTATCTTCAAACAATATATCATTCGCAAAGACTCACTCCCTACCCTTCGCGGAAAACTTGACTTGAACGCTACCATCCAAAACAAGTTATGCAGAAAGCAAGAAATCGGTTGTGAATATGATGAGTTGTCAGAAAGCAACATCTTCAATCAGATTATAAAAGCTACAGTCTTTGGACTTCTTAAGCATGGAAATATCAAAAAAGATCAAAAAACTAAGCTAAAGAATCTCATGTTGTTCTTTTCAGGCATCGACATCATCGAACTAAGCACGGTAAAATGGAACATGCTGACATTCGACAGAAATAACAAGTCCTATCAAATGTTGCTTTATGTCTGTTATTTCCTTACCGAAGATATTCTGATGACAACTGAAAAGGGAAAATATAAGATGAAATCATTTACGGATGAACATCTTTGTCACCTTTTCGAAAAGTTTGTCTTAGAATACTATAGGGCTAAACATCCTGAATACAAGGCTCAAGCTGCACAAATAGATTGGAATATCGACCGAGAAGTATCTTCCACTCATGTTCTTCCTATCATGCAAACAGACATTTTACTTAGTATCAATGACCGAACGCTCATCATTGATACCAAGTATTATGGACATACTATGCAAGTGCAATTTGACAAAGCGACAATACATTCTAACAACTTGTACCAAATTCATACATATGTCATGAATAAGGACAAACTGCATTCGGGCAAAGTGGATGGCATGTTGCTTTATGCTAAAACAGACGAAGACATCACACCCAATGGAAGTATGAAGCTTGCGGATGGCAATACCATATACTTCCGCACTCTTGACCTCAACGTACCTTTCGCTGAAATAGAGAAGCAATTAGAGACCTTCGTATCGTATTCAAATTACTAAAAAACGCCGATACTGGTGCCAAAAGCGCATAAAAAAATCGACTTTTGGCACCAGTATCGGCACTTTTCTATGTTTTTCTGCTTATTTTTCGATATTTTATAGTATCTTTGCCCCATCATCAAAACGACAAAAGATATGCAGCAAAATATAATAGGAAGAAAGCGAGAAATCAACTTGTTGGAGATTAGCCAAGAAGAAAATTGGAATGAGCCGTGAGGACATCATGAAATCCTTGAAACTCACTTCTGGTGGAAAGTTGACCGAAGCCTTCAATGATTTGATAAGTTGTGACTTCATCAGAAAATACAATGCTTTCGGCAACAAGAACAATGGTGCCATGTTCCAGTTCACAGATTTGTACACCTTATTTTATTTACATTACACTAACAGAGCCCCTTTTTTAAGAGAGCTCAGTAATTCTAACATATCTGCTTATGTTAATATTTCTCCCCAAAAATAAAATAGACATTATGCAAAGAGTGATAATCATTCTTTGCATAATGTCTATTCCTTTTTTCCAATCGTTTTCTAAAAGGTATTCAAAGACAAACTTAAAGATAGATATTCCTTCTGAGAATATTCATTTTAGAATGCAAGTATATAAAGGCAAGAACTATTTTATTTTACCGAAAGTAGCTTTAAACTCTTTAAATAAATATATGGATAATGAAAGAATTTGGCAATGGCAGAAAACATATATTATTGGCAAAACAAATGTAATATTAGACAGTTTAAAAGCTGGAGACATCGTTGGAGATATATGTACTGGTTTTTATAAAATTCGTAAGAAAACTTCTTTTAGATTATTATATTTTATTCCACCACAAAAAATAGGATATGTCATATTACCTTATATGTATAATGAAAAAGCAAATAGACTTTATGTTAAAAATATTAGTGATTATATAACTACACCGGATACAAAATACCTCTATTCTATAGATGATAATCACCTTATATGGATAGAAAATACACCATCTTATGAAAAAATACCGAATGAAGTATGTCGTTTGCAGATATATAATCATCCATCACTAAGCGTAGAGAGAGAATTAAAGGAAGAATATTTTAAGAAATAAGAGTTCTAATGGCTTAAAACACAACTAAATAACTTTGCTTGAAAGGGAAAAATAAAATAAAATTCGAGAGAGTAAACTAAACTGTGTCAAACTACAATAAATGTAGTTTGACACAGTTTTTTAATTATGGACAACTTATAAATCGTTTACTTTAATAAAGAGTTTAAATGGAACAGCCGTGGAAACAAGGAGAACATGCAGCCCAGTTCTTCCTCTAGCCTCAATGCCAAGCTTTACAAGGCTTTCTGCAAGAATCGTTTCTCGGTTACGCTTGAAGCTAACGACATCTTCAACAAAAGCAATCGTGACATACGATTCTACAATAAGGATGTTACGCTTTGGCAAAGCAGCACCAGCGACAGTCGTGCCTTGCTCTTGACATTGCAATATAACTTTAACACATCTAAGAACCGATACAAGGGTAAGGGTGCTGGTAATGAGGAATTGAACCGTTTCTAATTCTAAAGAGCCTAATCTTTCTCCCCTAACCATTCTTCCAATACCTCGCAATACTCATCATTTTGCTCGGCAAATGGCATGTGTCGGGCTCCTACGAAGAGATGCCACTTGGAATCTGGGATACCATCGTAGAGCGTCTTTGCTACCAATGGAGTGCAGAGGTCATTGGTTCCACTCATCACAAGGCATGGTACTTGTATCTCGCCCAAGCGGTCGGTGTAATCATAATCACGGAGCGTACCTGTAGGAGTGTATTCGTTTGGTCCCCAACCATGGAGATAAGCCTCAGCACCAGCACGCTTCTTCCGGCGAAGACACTCTGGACTATCCTCCGTCACCTCACCGGCACAATGCAGGAGCATGAAGTGTTCATTCGCCTTGGCATACGCCTCGCTCGAAAAGTCATCCTTCGCCTCAGCCTCAGCGATGGCACGCTGGTCTTTCTCCGACATAAACTTAATCATGCGATGTTGCTCACTTGCCCAAAGCTTGCTGCTCGAAAGAGTACTGCTAAGAATGGTCGACTTCACGCCCTTCGCTTTCTTCTCTATCAGATAGATGATGGCAAGCATGCCGCCCCACGACTGTCCCAAGAGATGGAAATGGTCGATGTGGAGATAGTCGATGAGTGAACAGAGTTCGTTGAGCCAAGTCTCAGGAGTCCAGAGTTCGGGATGTCCCTCCACAAATGAGTTGCCACAGCCCAACTGGTCGTACATGATGACGGCTCTGCCTGATTCCGCTACCCTATCCAATAGCTCGAAATAGTTGTGGGTACTGCCTGGTCCACCATGCAAGAGGATGATAGGGCTCTTGCCCTCCTCTGTTTTACCTACGATACGATAATATGTTTGATAGCCCATGAAGGGCATGTATCCTTCCTTGATTTCCATTGTCTTCAAATGTTTTTATTGTTACCTAAACTGTGTTATCTAATTTTGCTGCTCCTATACCTTATTATATAGTCCCTCATTTTCCTTACGCAAGAACTCTGTCATTCGTTCCTTTGAAGGCACATTGAGTTGATACTTGGAGATAAATTGGAAAGACATGTATATCACATTTATCATGTGCATATATTATAATGTGCAAAAATATAAAAAATATGGCAATTAAACAAATATATCTTGCTTATTTTATCAAAAGAACTTAAATAATTTGGCTGTTTCTAGCTAATGCAATATCTTTGCATTCTAAATAATAATGAAACCAAATAAAAATAGAATATATGTTTAGTGGAATCGTAGAAGAAATGGCTACCGTCGTAGCTATCAGACATGATAAGGAGAACATCGACTTTACGTTGAAGTGCTCTTTCGTTGATGAACTCGGCATCGACCAGAGCGTGGCTCATAATGGTGTCTGCCTCACCGTGGTGGAAATCAAGGACGGTACCTATACCGTTACCGCCATGAAGGAAACCCTAGACCGCAGCAATCTGGGACTGCTCAAGGTAGGCGACAAGGTGAACGTAGAGCGTTCTATGGTGATGAACGGCCGTCTGGATGGTCATATCGTACAGGGACACGTGGACGAGACTGCCAAATGTATCGCAATGAAAGACGCTGATGGCTCTACTTATTTTACTTTCGAATATGAGCTCAACAAGGAAATGGCAAGAAAAGGATATTTCACGGTCGACAAGGGCAGCGTTACCGTTAACGGCGTTTCGCTCACCGTCTGTGATCCTACAGACAACACATTTACCGTTGCCATCATTCCTTATACCAGAGAGAATACCAACTTCTGCGACATCGAAGTGGGAACGGTAGTGAATATCGAATTCGACATTCTGGGCAAATATATCGCTCGACTCAAGAGCTTTGAATAAGCCAGCAAAGTTAAGTACGGACGTTCTAAAAAACTTGCACATTTCTTGCGTTTTGCGCACAAAGCAAGACTAAATGGGCATTTTTTTAATAAAATATTTGCGTAAGCCATAAAAAAGTGTTACTTTTGCCCCCGTGTTTTGTCCCAAATTGAACATTGGACAGTAACTTATTAGACGATAGCAAGTCTGACAATCGCACTAGACGACGTACAACTTGAGTACTGAGCACTAACAAACTTAGGAAATTATAACAATAACCATTTTTAAAAATATGAGTTTAAAAATCGTAGTACTTGCCAAGCAAGTACCTGACACAAGAAATGTGGGTAAGGATGCGATGACCGCCGAAGGCACAGTAAATCGCGCTGCCCTTCCTGCAATCTTCAATCCTGAAGATTTGAACGCATTGGAGCAGGCTCTCCGATTGAAAGAGCAGAATCCAGGTTCTACAGTTGGTATTTTGACCATGGGTCCTCCACGTGCTGGAGAAATCATCCGCCAGGGTCTTTATCGTGGTGCTGATACGGGTTGGTTGCTTACCGACCGTCTCTTTGCTGGTGCTGATACATTGGCTACTTCCTATGCCCTTGCTACCGGTATCCAGAAGATTGGTGACGTTGACATCGTGATCGGTGGTCGCCAGGCTATCGATGGTGATACTGCTCAGGTAGGTCCGCAGGTGGCTCAGAAGTTGGGATTGAACCAGGTAACCTACGCAGAGGAAATCCTCAAGGTAGAGGATGGCAAGGCTACTATACGCCGCCTCATTGATGGTGGTGTGGAGACTGTTGAGGCTCCATTGCCATTGGTTATCACCGTAAACGGAAGTGCTGCTCCATGTCGCCCATGCAACGTGAAGCTCGTAATGAAATATAAATACGCTACCTGCCCTATGGAGCGCAAGGGTGATGAGCCTTGGGCCAACCTCTATGAAGAGCGCCCTTACCTCACTCTGAACCAGTGGAGCGTTGCCGATGTAGATGGCGACCCTGCACAGTGCGGTTTGAGCGGTTCACCTACCAAGGTGAAGGCCGTGAAGAACATCGTGTTCCAGGCTAAGGAAAGCAAGACCTTGACCAGCAGCGATGAAGACATCGACGGACTGATGAAGGAATTGTTGAACGAAAGTATTATCGGATAATTTTGAAAAGACAATGAACAACGTATTTGTATATTGCGAGGTAGAAGGCACAACTGTTGCCGAAGTATCTCAGGAATTGCTCACCAAGGGTCGTAAGCTCGCTAACCAGCAGGGTGTGGAGCTCCATGCCATCGTGGCTGGTACCGGCATCAAGGGTCAGGTAGAGGATCAGATTCTCCCTTATGGTGTAGATAAATTATTTGTTTTCGATGCTGAGGGTTTGTTCCCATATACTTCAGCTCCTCATACAGACATTCTCGTCAACCTCTTCAAGGAGGAGAAGCCTCAGATTGCGCTGATGGGTGCTACCGTTATCGGTCGCGACCTCGGTCCTCGTGTTTCTTCTTCATTGACCAGCGGTCTTACCGCCGACTGTACAGAACTTGAAATCGGTGATTACGACGATAAGAAAAGCGGCAAGCACTATGAGGGTCTGCTCTATCAGATTCGTCCTGCCTTCGGTGGTAACATCGTGGCTACTATCGTAAACCCAGAGCACCGTCCTCAGATGGCTACTGTCCGCTCTGGCGTGATGCAGAAGAGCATCTACGAGGGTGAGTGCAAGAAGGAAGTAGTTTACCCTGAGGTAAGCAAGTATGTTCCTGCTGAAGACTTCGTAGTGAAGGTACTCGACCACCACGTAGAGGCTGCCAAGCACAACCTGAAGGGTTCTGCCATCGTTGTAGCCGGTGGTTATGGTGTAGGAAGCAAGGAAGGTTTCGACCAGCTCTTCGAGTTGGCTCATCTCCTCCATGGTGAGGTAGGTGCTTCCCGTGCTGCCGTAGATGCAGGCTGGGTAGATCACGACCGTCAGATTGGTCAGACTGGTGTTACCGTTCATCCTAAGGTTTATATCGCCTGCGGAATCTCTGGTCAGATTCAGCACATCGCCGGTATGCAGGATTCGGGTATCATCATATCTGTGAACAACGATCCTGATGCTCCAATCAACAAGATTGCCGACTACGTTATCAACGGCAATGTTGAGGATGTGGTTCCTAAGCTCATCAAGTACTACAAGCAGAATTCTAAGTAATCTGCATTACACATTATTTAAATAAGAAAAGCAAAATGGCTAATTACTATAGTGATCACCCAGAGATTGAATTTCATCTCAATCACCCATTGATGAAGCGTGTTGTTGACTTGAAGGAGCGCAACTACGCAGAAAAAGACCAGTTTGAAGATGCTCCAGTAAACTATGAGGATGCCATCGAGAACTACAAGCGATTGCTGGATATTACCGGCGATGTAGCTGCTAACATCATCGAACCAAACTCTGAGGATGTTGACCTCGAAGGTCCACACTTGGAGAACGGCCGCATGATTTATGCCAGCAAGACATTTGAGAACCTCGATGCTACCCGCAAGGCTGGCCTCTGGGGCTTGTCTATGCCTCGTCGTTACGGCGGCTTGAACCTGCCTAACGCCATCTTCTCTATGGCTTCAGAGATTATCGCTGCAGCTGATGCAGGTTTCCAGAACATCTGGTCGCTCCAGAGCTGTATCGATACACTCTATGAGTTCGGTTCTGAGGAGCAGCGCCAGAAGTACATCCCTCGCATCTGCGCAGGCGAGACCATGAGTATGGACTTGACTGAGCCTGATGCAGGTTCTGACTTGCAGCGCGTGATGCTGAAGGCTACACAGGATGAGGACGGCACATGGCGTCTGAACGGTGTGAAGCGTTTCATCACCAATGGTGACTCAGACATCCACCTGGTTCTGGCTCGTTCAGAGGAAGGCACCAAGGATGGTCGTGGTCTTTCTATGTTCATCTACGACAAGCGCGATGGTGGCGTAACCGTTCGTCACATCGAGCACAAGTTGGGTATTCACGGTTCTCCTACCTGCGAGTTGGTTTACAAGAATGCCAAGGCTGAGCTTTGCGGTAACACCCGTCTCGGTTTGATTAAGTACGTGATGGCTCTGATGAATGGTGCCCGTCTGGGTATTGCTGCTCAGAGTGTAGGTGTTGAGCAGGAGGCTTACAATGAGGGCTTGGCCTATGCCAAGGAGCGTGCTCAGTTTGGTGAGAAGATCATCAACTTCCCAGCTGTATACGACATGCTTTCAAGAATGAAGGCTAAGTTGGATGCAGGTCGTTCACTCCTCTACTGCTGCGCTCGCTACGTAGATATCTACAAGGCTTTGGAAGACATCGCCCGCGACACTAAGCTCACTCCAGAGGAGCGTCAGGAGATGAAGAAATACACCCGCTTGGCTGATGCATTTACTCCATTGGCTAAGGGTATGAACTCAGAGTATGCTAACCAGAATGCATACGATGCCATCAGCATCCACGGTGGTTCTGGTTTCATCATGGAGTACAAGTGCCAGCGCCTGTTCCGTGATGCCCGCATCTTCTCTATCTACGAGGGAACCACCCAGCTTCAGGTAGTAGCAGCTATCCGCTACATCACCAACGGTACTTATCTCAGCATCATCAAGGAGATGTTGGAGAATGAGGTATCAGATGACTTGAAGCCATTGAAGGAGCGTGTAGCTAAGCTCGTAGATCTTTACGAGACAGCCATCAACAAGGTGAAGGAAGCAAACGATCAGGCAGTTCACGACTTCCTGGCTCGCCGTCTCTACAACATGACTGGCGACATCGTAATGTCTCTCCTCATCCTCGATGATGCTACCAAGGCACCAGAGATGTTTGCCAAGAGTGCAAATGTTTATGTACGCATGGCAGAGGAGGAAGTTCTCGGCCATTCAGCATACATCCAGAACTTCAAGGCAGAAGACTTGGAGAGCTTCAAGGCATAAGAATCTTTAACTATACAATAAAAAAGTCCGTTGGGAAACTAATTTCCACGGACTTTTTTTTCTTCTTTGTATTACTTCTCGCCATCGAGGGGGCAGCTACATACTTTTGCAGTGGATGATTAATCATCTCCGGAATTCAACAGAAAAGTTTATATGAATACAAGTGTTAGTTTCTGCTCTTTTTACTTACTATATTTTTAGGTATATTTAGCTCCTATTTTTTACTACTTCCATCTTTTTATGTTAAATTATGCATATTGTTTAGTTGGTTTAACAAAATAATCGTATTTTTGCAAAATCAATTAAACAATAAGAGATTATGATACAAAAAGAAGTCATCAGAGAAATACTCTTGGAAAATAGAAAAGAGATAGAATTACAGCATATTGTCCCAAGAGACATCCAAATGGAAGAGTTTGCCAACTATGTCTTGATAGGCGTAAGACGAGCCGGCAAATCATTCATGCTTTATCAGCAAATTCAACAATATCTGAAACAAGGTATCAGTTGGAACTCTATGCTCTATCTCAATTTTGAGGATGAGCGATTGATGGGCATGACTGCGCAAGAACTAAACCTCATCCTTGAGGTTCATGGTATGATGTCTGACAAACGCCCAATTCTATTTCTTGATGAAATACAAAATATAGATGGTTGGGATAAATTTGCACGACGCTTAGCTGACAACAAGTACAGAGTCTATATAACAGGCAGCAACGCTAAAATGCTTAGCAGTGATGTGGCAACGACCTTGGGAGGTCGCTATATCACTAAACACATTATGCCATATAGTTTCTCTGAATTTCTGAATGCCAATGAGATTTCTTATGACACAGATACCATCGCAACCACATCAGGAAGAGCAAAAGTACAAAGATATTTTGAAAGCTATTTCCATTTTGGAGGTTTTCCTGAAGGTGCAAAACTGGCATCAAAAAGAGATTATATCAATAGTGTATATCAAAAGATTTACCTCGGCGACATCGCCTCTCGCAACAAAATAGAGAACCAGTTCTCACTTCGCATACTTTTCCGAAAACTTGCTGAGAGCGTAAAGCAACCAATTTCTTTCACACGACTCACCAATATAATAGCATCTACTGGTGCTAAACTCAGCAAACCAACTCTCATCAATTATATTGAATATTCTAAAGATGCTTTCTTAATTTATCCTATAAAGAATATCGCAGACAATCTCACACAACGTGAGACCAACCCTAAATACTATTTTGTAGATAACGGTATTATCAGTATCCTTGCCATGGATATAGACACATCATTATTAGAGAATATGGTTGCAATGGAACTATTACGAAGATATGGGTTAGACGAACAAGTTTTCTTCTATAATAAAAATATAGAAGTAGATTTTTATATACCTGATGCAGCAATGGCTATACAAGTAAGCTACAATCCCAAAAAATCTACAGAAACTTGGGAAAGAGAATCTACAGCTCTTATCAAACTTTCCAAGGTATTGGATTGCAAGCGTCTCATAATCCTAACTTACGAGTTGGAAGAAGAAATTGTTGTAAAAGACAAGAAAATAGAAGTGATACCTGTATGGAAATGGTTACTTGATTTATAGCTATTATCCAGAACGTTAAGGCATAAAGATTACCAGTAAAAGCGATCTATCTCTCTTAGAGTTCTTTTGATGAGGAATATACATAAAAATCCGTGGGTAAGACACAAAGTCTTCCTCACGGATTCATATTTTATATGCGAGCATAAAACTATAATCTCCTATTGTTTTCTTTTTTAATTGCTACTTCTCGCCATCGAGGGAGCAGCTACATACTTTTGCAGTGGATGATTAATCATCTCGGGAATCCAATAGAAGAGCTTGTTTGCCAATCTCAAAGGTTTCAGATATTTATCCTTTAATGCCTTAGGCGACCGTTGCAAAATAGAAGCTAGTTCCTCATAACTATATGGCTTAAATGCACATAAATCTATTAAGAGTTGGCATACTGTCTCAAGAGAAGCTCGGTTACCGATATTATTAACTCTTTCTTGCAATTCATTAGGAAGTTCTCGTACCAACTCTGCACGAGGTTTTAACATACATTCCTCTTCAATGGTATCAAACTTACCTTGGTACCTTTCATCTTCACCTTGGTACCTTTCGCCTAATGTACCATGCTGAGGTAGTAATCTTTCACCCTGAGGTCGTAACCTTTCTCCTAAGGATACCACCTTGGAGGTTCTTATATAATAAGTGCTACGACCTTGCCCTTTCTTCTCGATAAATCCAAGATCACAGAGTTTATGAATCTCCAAGCGTGCACGGGCATGAGTAATAGAAGAATCCAGCTGGCGATACGTAGCATTATCTATCGCACCCACTTCTCTCACGAAGACTAGAGCCAGCTTCAGCTCATTCACCAAGCCAAACTCGGCATATTGAGCCAACCACTCCATATTCTCCTTGCTGAGGAAATGATGGAGCAGAAGTCTTGCCGTAAACTTATTCGCTTCATGGTTCGACTCTAAAATTGGTATACAGTTGTACAGCTAAAAGGTATATAGTCGTACAACCAAAAGGTAAACAGGCTTCGTATACTTAATATATTAGTTCATTGAATCTGATTAAACGCCTTTCGTTACTTACCCAGTCGTCTCGGTGCGTTTATTCAGTCATATTAGGCTTTAGCAGTAAATGATAATCTCTTTTTATAATCACAGCCATTCCCGAAAAGTGAAACAAATAACCAAAATCGGAAATAGGGATTTTCCCTTCTACTTTAGGGAATTCTTCTCTTTTTATTTCAAAAGAAAGCTGTACTTTTGCAACCATAAAACAATATAATAACTTATAAAAACAGTATCGCTTATGAAAAGAAATGAAGTAATGGCGCTCATCGCCACAACCATATTGATGTTTGCCGTATGCCTCTCGGCTTCGGCTAAAGGAAAAAGAAACGTGGAGCGGGGAATGACCAAGCAGGAAGTAATAGCCATTCTTGGAGAACCTAAGCTCACCAGTTTCGACATGTATGGGGACAAATGGGAATATGCCAAATATAATAATCTGTTTGGAGATTCCAAGTACATCACGGTCTTCTTCGACAGAAACGGAAAGGTGGTGCAGTACGATACAAGAATCATAGAACCCAACAGCCAGATGTCGAATGTACAGCAGCCACAACACCCTACCCCACCCATCTACGATGGAAGATGTGATCCAGATGGCAGAATGGATTACGGCTATTGTCTCGATGATGCTTCCTTCACAAAACTATATAATAAGGTGAAGAAGGCAAGCTTTGATGACAACAAGTTCGATCTGATAGAAGTGGCCAGCCTCGGCTGTTACTATTCTTGTGCCCAAGCCGTCAGCATGATGAATATATTCACTTTTGGTGACAGCAAGATGAAAGCCCTCAGACTGATGGCTCCTCATATCATAGATTTGCAGAATGCTAATATCATCTATCAGCAATTCAGTTTTGAAAGCGAAAAGCAAAAGGTAGGAGAAATATTAAGAAGCAGCAGAATATCTCCTCAAAACTTGCATATTCAATGAAAAAGCATTAATTTTGCACTCAAAAATTGCAAAATAAATGAATACAAAGATATTATCAAAAGACAAAGACCCGATGGGCGCCGCTATCCTTGATTATCAGAAATCGGGAAGAGCAGGAAGATTACGTGTGCTCTCTTCTATGTTCGAAGAGGACGAAATGCCGGTGAAACATCTCTTCAGAAAAGTTGAAGAGATGCCGATGCTGGAGCAGAAGGCCTTGCAACTCACAAAAGGGCGTGTACTGGATATCGGAGCCGGCAGCGGCTGCCATACGCTCGCCTTGCAAGAGAAGGGCTTGGAGGTAAAAGCCATTGATATTTCTCCTCTGAGCTGCGAAGCGATGGAACTGAGAGGAGTGATGGATACAGAATGCATCAATCTTTTCGATGAACATCTGGAAACAGGGTTCGATACCATCCTCCTCCTGATGAACGGAACGGGTATCGCCGGAAAGATAGAACATCTCCCTACCCTCTTCAACCGTCTCAAGGCTTTGCTCAACAAGGGCGGACAGATTCTTATCGATTCCTCCGACCTCAAATATATCTACGAGAATGAAGACGGAAGTTTCGACATCAATCTGAATGGTGCCTACTATGGTGAAGTGGATTATCAGATGATTTACAAAGACATTAAGGGAGACTGTTTCGACTGGCTCTACGTAGATTTCCCATTGCTCAAATCCATCGCCGAAACCTGCGGTCTGCATGGCGAACTCGTGGCAGAAGGCGAACATTACGACTATCTGGCTAGGATTTTCTAAGCATATAAAGATAAAAGAAGTTAAGATGATGGTCTTAACTCCTTTTTATCTTTTCTTTCTATTTAATCGTCGAAATCGTGACGTCCGAGAAATCATTCATATAATCCAGAATCTCAAGCGTATGGAACCCCCGTTTGGCTTTTATTTCAATGCTCGCCTCCACAAATTCTTCCTTAGAAAATCTCCGTTCTTTCAGTTCGTAAGAATGAACTTCCATGCCTTTCTGCTTGATTTTACTGATGAATTCCTTCACGCTGTCCCTTGATGGAGCAGAGAAATTCAGTTCGATGGTAGAGGTTCCCAATTGCGGTATCAGATAATTCAGTACCTCCAGTCCCATCAACACCATCATCGTAGTAATAGCTGCAGCCACATACATACCCGTTCCGCAAGCCAATCCGATAGCTGCCGTCACCCACAAACCAGCAGCCGTAGTCAAGCCCCTGACCACATTCTTCTGGAAGATGATGGTACCGGCGCCCAGGAATCCGATACCCGAAACCACTTGGGCAGCAACGCGCGAGGAATCCTTCAGATCAAAGCCAAATCCATACTGGGAAACTACACAGAAAAGCGCACTACCCAGGGCTACCAGGAAGTGAGTGCGGAACCCCGCCTCCTTGGCACGGTATTCTCTTTCGATGCCTATCGCTCCTCCCAAAATGAGAGCTAGAGACAGGCGAACAGTCAGGTCTATATAGGTTGCATCCATAAATATCCTTTCTTTTTAAAAGATGAAAGAAGCATTACAAAATGCCTCTATTTGATGTTATCAATGCAAATATACAACTTTTCTTTGAAAGAAAGGCGAGAATTTCAAAAAAATAATGTATCTTTGCAACTGTTAGTGCCTATTTCGGCAAATTATTCACAAATACACATTTATTTATATACATGGCAACAGTTGACGACAAGAAGATTATCTTCTCAATGGTGGGCGTATCTAAGATTATCCCACAAAACCAGAAACAGATTCTGAAGAACATCTACCTATCGTTCTTCTACGGAGCAAAAATCGGTATCATCGGTTTGAACGGTGCCGGTAAATCTACGTTGATGAAAATCATCGCAGGACTTGAGCAACCTACCCAGGGTGAGGTGGTTTGGAGCCCAGGCTACTCTGTGGGCTACTTGCCTCAGGATCCTCCGCTCGACGAGAACAAGACCGTGAAGGAAAACGTGATGGAGGGTGTGCAGAAAATCTATGATGCGCTCGCAGAATACGAGGACATCAACAACAAATTCGGTCTCGAAGAATATTACGGAGACCCTGATAAGATGGACAAGCTGATGCAGCGTCAGGCTGAGGTGCAGGATATCATTGATGCTACCGATGCCTGGAACATCGACTCCAAGCTGGAGCGTGCGATGGCTGCCCTGCATTGTCCTCCTGGTGATTGGCCAGTTACCAATCTCTCGGGTGGTGAGCGCCGCCGCGTGGCTCTCTGCCGTCTGCTCCTGCAGAAGCCGGACGTACTCCTGCTCGATGAGCCTACCAACCACCTGGATGCTGAGAGTATCGACTGGCTGGAGCAGCACCTGCAGCAGTATGAGGGTACGGTAATCGCCGTTACCCACGACCGCTACTTCCTCGACGACGTGAGCGAGTGGATTCTGGAGTTGGACCGTGGCGAGGGTATTCCATGGAAGGGCAACTACTCTTCTTGGCTCGATCAGAAGACCAAGCGAATGATTCAGGAGGAGAAGACTGCCTCTAAGCGCCGCAAGACATTGGAGCGCGAGTTGGAATGGGTTCGCATGGCGCCTAAGGCCCGTCAGGCTAAGGGTAAGGCTCGTCTGAACTCTTACGAGCAGATGCTCAACCAGGAGCAGAAGGAGCGCGAGGAGAAGCTGGAGATCTTCATCCCTAACGGTCCTCGTCTGGGTAACAAGGTTATAGAGGCTCAGCATGTAAAGAAGGCGTTCGGCGAAAAGGTTCTCTTCAACGACCTCAACTTCATGCTTCCTCCTAACGGCATCGTAGGTGTGATTGGTCCTAACGGAGCCGGCAAGACTACCCTCTTCCGCCTCATCATGGGCTTGGATCAGGCAGATGGCGGTACATTCGAGGTGGGTGAGACCGTGAAGCTGGCTTATGTTGACCAGCAGCACAAGGACATCGACCCTCAGAAGACCGTTTACGAGGTGATTTCCCAGGGCAATGAGACCTTGCGTCTAGGTGGCAGAGATGTGAATGCACGTGCTTATATCAGCCGTTTCAACTTCTCGGGCACCGACCAGAGCAAGCTCTGCAGTGTCCTCTCGGGTGGTGAGCGCAACCGTCTGCAGTTGGCTTTGGCATTGAAGCAGGAGGGTAATGTATTGCTCCTCGATGAGCCTACCAACGATATCGACGTGAACACCCTCCGTGCATTGGAGGAAGGTTTGGAAGCATTTGCCGGTTGTGCGGTGGTAATCAGCCACGACCGCTGGTTCCTCGACCGAATCTGTACCCACATTCTTGCCTTCGAGGGCAATGGTGAGGTCTTCTTCTTCGAGGGCAGCTATTCTGAGTATGAAATCAACAAGGCCCGCCGCCTGGGCGATACTGAAATCAAGAAGGGTCGCTACCGCAAGTTGATGGAGGAATAAAGATTCGAAAAAGATAAGAACTTAAAAAGCCCAGGGCAATTTGCTCTGGGCTTATTATTTTTCAGATATTTCACTGATTGCTAAAAAGCAGAATTACTTTACTACCACCTTGCGGGTAGAACCATCGCTCATGCGGATGATGTTGAGACCCTTCTGAGGAGCAGAGATGCGCTTGCCATCAGCAGAGAATCGAGCCACCTCGCGAAGCTCTACACAGTTCCACTTGTTGGCAGAAATGCCAGTAGAAACATTCTTTTCGCAACCTACATTGTCGATGCAGACATAAGTAGATGTGTTCAGATAGCCATAGCTCTTATCTGTACCATCGAAACTAACGCTCAAGGAAACCACCTTGCCCAAAGAAGAAAGGTCAATCCAAGCCCAGTCTGTGAGGCAAGTCCACTCAGACTCATTCTCCGAACGGTAATCAGCCAAATAATACTCTACAGAAGCAGTTGACTTGTCAGCCTTAGTACCGGTAAAGATTACCTTGAACCAAGAACCCTGCTTAAACTTATTGGCAGCTCCATTGCCATTCTTCACGCATTCTACAACCCAAGCAGAGTTGGTGATATTCATACCCTTTACTACTCGTCCATCAGGAGCATCAGCCACCTTGATTACTTCCATAGGTGTATTAGGAAGAGAATTTCCATACAATACTCCGTAATTGGTAGAACCCACAGCACCATGACCTGCAGCAGAATTCCACTGGTCTTTCTCATAAGATTCAAATGAGGTTGCGGTCATGTTGCTGTAAGAACAACCCATCCAGGAACCCCAAGCTGGGTTTACAGAGTTGACAAACTCATAAGAACCACTCTTGAAAGTACCAACCCATTCCGGACCATAAGCACCAGCTACTTCCTCGGCATTATCAGCAGGGCCAGCCCAGTGGCTCTCAGGCTCCAAGGTCAAATCCTCAAAGGTTGCCACAGCAGCATCCTGCGAAGCCTCAGCAGTCACTGCTGCATTGTTATCCTGCGCATTCGCTACAGATGAAACACTCAACAAGGCTGCAACGAAAGCAGCCGACAAAGAATACAAGTAAATCTTTTTCATACTTTACATTATTTATTATTAATAACTGAATTTTCTGTTTGATTGATGATTCGCACCGGAAGAGAACTTTACTTGAAGATTATCTTCTTGCCGTTTCTGATATAAATTCCCTTCTGCGGAGTAGCCACACGGCGACCCATCAGGTCGTAATAGCTATCATCCTTGGCGACAAACTTACTGTCGGTCTTGATGACTGAAAGTCCTGTAGAGGTACGAGGGGTGATGATGATAGGATTCTCATCATAACCTTCTACCAGATGAAGGTCCTGGAAGCCTGTTACCTCGGTAGAAGTCTCGCCCAGCCAGCCACAATACTGGAAGGTTCCATTCATCACCTTCACGAAGTTGATTTCCTTCAAATCCACGTGGTTGCCCTGCTCATCCACCGCCCAGTCGATATCGAAGGTGGAGTAATCATCAGTATTGAGCGAAGCATCCACGTAGCCATACGCATCCTTGGCGTAGCGATAGAGCACCCAACTTTGCGAAGTCTCGGTTCCATAATTCACGGCATTGCTAGGCAATTTACCTCCCTTGAAAGTCAAGGTTTCTCCTTCCTCCCACAAAGGCCAGAAAGACTGTTTATGAAATGAAATCTTCATGTGATAGCCCGTAGAATCCCGGCGTTCACCGTTCTTATCAGTCCATGAAGCCTCCCACTTGATATAGTTATCAAACGAAGAGAACATCTGCGAATGCTCTCCTTCCTCTGCCACTGGCTTGTGATAGGTGATGGAGAAATCGTGAATCTCATCTGTATAATACTCAGAACCAGCCAGCTCATACCACTTGCAGGTGTTCACATCATCGCCCACACCCACATACACGATGCCCGGCTCAAAGGAACCTCCGATGGTCTCCTTGCCATATTTCGGGTCACCACTGCTATAAAAGCCATTGCCCTTGATGCGGAGGTCGGAACCTCGCTTGTTCTGTACTGGGTGGTCGAACTTCACGGTTACGTATCCGCCGTAAGTACCCAGATGCACAATCTGACCATCATTCAAGGCTTCGGTAGCCTCCTTGCAAACCTCCTCGTGGGTGGTTCCCTCCTCAGCCTGAGGCATGATGTTGACAAACTGGCCTGGAGCTGGATGAAACTCCACTACTTCCACATTCTGTGTCTGTGCCGAAGCCACTCCCATCGAAAGGCTCAGCAAAGTGCTCATTAAAATTCTATTCATATCTTTCATCTTACTTATCTTCATAAATTGGCAAAGCCAGGATATGTGCCGGATTCACATACGTTTTCTGCGGCGCAAACACCGGCTGTCCCTCCTTGGTGTAGCCATAAAGATAACCCGCAGTACCATAACTACCCGCATCCGTGAAATACACGTTTTGGGTATAAGGCGAAATGTAAAGCTCGTATGGCGAAGTTATCTCCTTGATTTTCTGAGTGATGGCTTCACAGAAGATTCCATCTTTCACCTCCTGTGTCTTAGGATTGATGGTTTTGATGGAATAGACATACTCACCTGTATTATAGGAGAATTCGGAACCTACGGTGTAAAAAACATCCCCATCCGTGCTGTTATAGGTAGCTGGGAAATCGAAGGTTTTCACCTCATCCGTCTTGCAATCCACAATCACCGTCTTAGGCTTCACATTGTAATAATCTCCGCAGGAATTGATGCAGAGATACTGACCTGCCTGCGACATTTCGCCATAGAGATTGATGCAGCCCGTTTCGATGGTCTTAATGGATTTCATCGTCTCTGCATCCACCACCTGCACGGTGGTTTCATACGCATGATTCTCTGAGAAAGCGTAGCCTCCGGTATTGGCCACATAGAGTTTGCCACCATAAAGACGTACTCCTTCTGGCTCCCAGCCCACCTCGCAAGTGGCAACCACCTGCTTGGTCTTCACATCAATCTTAGCCACATACCCCTTTTCGAAGGTCTGGTTGCCGCATTTGTGGGCGTAGGATGTGATGTAGAGATAGTTGCCGTCTGTGCACATGCGGCGATTGTTGGGCACGTTCTCGGTAGCCCCGCAAGCCGTTCCGTCGGGGTGAATATACTGGATGATGTTCGACCAGTTCACGGCGATGGCAATGAGCGTATCATTCACCTGGACGATGTCATTGGGCGTATCTCCCAGTTTGCTACCGTTCACCTGTCGGAACCACTTGTTGGTGAGCACGCCAGCCGTTCCATCATAGAAGGAAAGCTGCCCGTTATCCGACTGCCAGTTTCCCTCGTTGCAGATAATGAGGTTCTCGCCAATGATTTCCGGCTTCGGAATCACCGGTGTAATATCATCTTCTCCGTTCTCGTTTGAACAGGCAACAAAGAAAAGCGATAATCCCATCATCGCCAGCGTTCCTAAAATTTTATTTCCAAATCCTATTCTCATTTTCAGAAAATCTATCAATTAAAAACTATAAACTATTAACTCTAAACTCTCAACTATAAACTCTCAACCCTAAGGGTTACGCCAAATCTCCTTCCCGGCATCGGCCAGCGCTGAATCATCTCGTAACGCTCGTCAAATACATCCTGGCACTCTGCCTCCACCATATAATGGCGCAGGAATCGGTAACCTATCTTCAGGTCGGTGCAGTTGTACGCCGACAGGGGGTCTTCAATGGCATTCTCCGCCGTCCAATATCGCTTATCCACAAACATGTGGGAGATGGATGCAGTCCAACCCTTATATAATAAGGTATAGACTGCCGTCATCGACCATCGTGGCGAATAGGCGATGAAGTCATTATAGGCTTCCTCCTTCGGGTTGGTGCGGTTCCGGTCATCCTGATACGTGCCCGTAAGGAGCAGGGAATGCTGACGATAATGCGCATTCACGCTCACATCCACACCCATGCAGCGGGTGTAACCATAGTTGAGCATCGTCCACTGATACGAACCCTTGAGAGGCAGACAAACGATGCGGTCTTCCACCCGGTTGTAATACCAATCTGCCTGCACATCTACGAAAGGCCTGCTGAAGGTGATTCCCACATCCACCTGTTTGGTAAATTCCGGCTTCAGGTTGCGGTTGCCCACCATCGTATAATAGAGGTCGTTGAGGGTTGGTGCCCGGAACACGGTTTTGTAGAACGAGCGGAGGGTCCAGTCGCCCAACGTATAGGAAGCCAGCGCATTCCACGTCATCTTATGCAGAGGTTTTGCCTTGCCCTGGGTATGGTCGGCGAGATGCGTATAGAGTCCGCTTACGCTAGCCTTCAATCCCCCATGCTGATAGAACGCCGAGAGCGAGCTTTTGCTATCCAGGCGATATACGTAGTGGAAATTCTTCACATCGGTGGTGAGGTCACTCCATCGCAGGTCGCTGGAAGCCGAGAAGCCGAAATCGCGAATCTGATAGGAAGCCGAGAGCGCCGCATACACATCCTGCTGATGATACCTGTTGTTGGCGTGAACCGAGATGTTCTCCGGATAATCCGAACGGTAGTGCAGGAAATCGTTGGCGTATTTCAATATCGCCCTGATGCCTATCGAATGCTGATTTTCCGATGAAGGCTGATGCTTTCCCAAAGGGATCTGCGTGCGATACGACAGCTGCGAGAAGAAGTTACGGTCCCATTCCCTGCCCACATCGGTGTAGGTATCCGAGAGTCGGCGCACGATTCCGCCCGGCAATCCCCGTCGGGAATTAAAGTAATACGTGTGCCATTGCAATCCCTTGTAGAAGGCGCAGCTTTCGATGCGGAACATCGTAATGTCGGAGTTGCGACGGGTTCCCGTGGTGTCTTCATATTCCGTATGATATTCAAACGGATAGTTGCCCTTGCTATGGGTAAAGGCTGCATCTATGAAGCCCCAATTCCGATAACTGTAAGTGGCTGCCAACTTGTGGGTTCCAAAAGAGCCCAACTGGTAGGAAGCCTTGAGCTGAGTGCTGTCGGGGCGATGGGTCTTGAGATAAACTGTGGAGGCGGAAGCATATTCCGAAGCCGTCATCAGCATCTCCGTCTTGTTGGCATTGAAGAGCGAAACCGATTCCAGGGTAGAGAGCGAATACTTTCCCAAATCCACCGTACCGTTCTGTGCATTGGTGATACGCACACCATCCAGATAAACGCCCACATGCTGAGATCCGAGCGACCGCACGTTCACGGTTTTCTGTCCACCCAATCCGCCATAGTCCTTGATTTGCACGCCCGCCATATATTTCAGCGCATCTGCCACATTATTGGAAGGCAGGTTCTGCAACTGCTGATAGTTGATGGATTGATGGGGAGTAACCTCCTGCATCGCCTTCACCACCACCTCGTCCAAGGCCTGCACCGAATCGGTTCGAAAACTCTGCCCATACGATACAGCATTTGCTGCCATGCATCCCCCGACGCACAGCAGTAATTTTCCTATTCTCATTTAATCTCCTTATACCTTAAACCTAAATATAATAAGTAAATATCTATATGTCTCCATCACGAACCCATCCCACGGGGTTGGATAGAATCATCGGAATCGTATTCTTTTTATATCCCAGAGATATTCTTTGGGAATTTCTTTCCGATGGCAACGGCAGGTCTTCTGACTTGCGTCCTCCCAGCATCTCACTCTATGTAAACATAAAAAGATGCAAAACTCATGGCAAGCGGTCTTCCCGAAAAAATGTCAGTGACCATGGTGCTTGCCGCAATAAGACGCTTACAGCAGCGGGACTGTCCGGGCTTCTCACCCGATTCCCTTTTAATCACTACGCACTCATCCTGCCTGAGGCGGCAGAAGGTGGCAGCAAACCAATTGCGGGTGCAAAGGTACTATAAAAAAATGAATAAAAAGATAACTTTATCCGCTTTTTTATTCCAGCAAGAATAAAATTATCTTTTTATTCAGAGTTCAGTTTATTCTTTTACGATTTCCAGGAGTTCTGTGAAATCATCGATAATCCATTCGGCAGAGGCGAGCTGTTGGCGGGTTCCGTTGCCATAAGTCACGGCACAGGCCTTGCAGCCGGCATGATGCGCCATATCTACATCGAAGGTCATATCGCCCACTACAAGGGTTTCATCTGCCGTTCCCTTCATCTCTCCCAATGCCTTGAAGACCATATCGGGTGCCGGCTTCGCATGCTCCACATCATCGCCTGCAACAATGGAAGAGAATATATCCTCCAGCTGCATCTGATGCACGTATCCATCCAGCGAGCAATGGTTTCGACTGCTGGCCATACCCAATACAAACCCACAACGATGCAACGCTCTCAGGGTTTCTATCACATGAGGGAAGGGCTGCACTATCATCGTCTTCTTGTTCGCCAGGAAAATCTCGCGATAGGTTGCCGCACATTCCAGGCCCTCCTCAGCACTCATTCCGAAGAGCGAGACGAAAGCCTCATCCAGTCTTAAACCGATGGTCTTGGCACAAGCCTCATCCGATTTCACTTCCAGTTTTCTTGCCCGCATCGTATCCTGCAAGGTCTTCACGATGAGACTCTGCGAATCGCCGATGGTTCCATCAAAATCAAAAATTATATACTTCATTATTCTTACCTTATTTGAAAACGGTCACAAAGGTACAGATAATAGCTGAAACTACAAAGCAAATTGCTCACGAATTGCCTTTATTATGTTATTACGAGCCACTTCTGGCTTCATCGCCTCATCCAATGGCATTTCTTCAGGAGTAACCTGAACAACTCTATCAAATCCTGCATCCAGCATAGCCTTTCTATCGCTAACTCCGCCCGATACTAGCCATATTTTCTGATTGGTAACATGCTCAAGAATTCTTTGCGGCAACTTCCCCATCAAGGTCTGAAGGTCGCTATGACCTTCGCCCGTAATCACGAGATCTGCATCCAGAATGAGTGCATCAAAACCAATCTCATCCAAGAGAAGTTCAGCCCCTGGTCGTGTCTCTGCATTGAAATATTGCAGGAAAGCATAGCCCAAACCTCCGGCTGCACCAGCCCCAGGAGCCTCACTTCTATCATATCCGAAATGCTTGGCGCTTACCTCGGCAAACTTCCTCGCCCTATCATCCAGCATCTGCACCATCTTAGCATCAGCTCCCTTCTGAGGGGCAAAGACATGAGCCGCCCCATTTTCGCCGCAAAGCGGGTTGGTAACATCCGAAGCCAACACAAAACTGCATTCCTGTCGGATTTTCTTCCAGTCATCGCCCATCGCCTTAAGCATTCCGATGCCACAATCGGATGTGGCGCTGCCACCCAAGCCCACGATGAAACGGCGCACGCCCCGGCGATAAGCATTCATAATCATCTCGCCCACGCCCCAGGAAGTAGCCTTCATCGGGTTGTGCTGTTCAGGCTCAATCAGAGCCAGTCCGGCGGTCTGCGCAATCTCGATAATCGCCGTATCATCCACGATTCCGTATTCCGCCTCAATCCATCGCATCAGCGCATCATGGGCATGAATCCTCACTCGCTCTCCCTTCATCGCCGAGAGAAAAGCATCGAGCATTCCCTCTCCCCCATCACTCATTTCCAGGGTAATGATTTCGGGAGAAGCATCATCTGAATCCAATTTCTTCATTTCAGAAGCAGCATCAAGAGACAATTTCTTTATTTCGGGAGCAACATCATCCGCATTCCATTCCTTCACTCCCGAAGCAATCGCCTCATTTACCTCTCTGCTCGAAAGGCAGCCCTTATAAGAGTCGCAAACAATTATTATCTTCTTATATCCAGCCCCATCCATCAGTCTGAGGCCATCATTTTTCCTATCCATATCCTATTTATATTATATCATTCCAAGAATCATCGTCTATCAAGCGATTTTCCTTTCAGCCCGCAAAATTAGCCATTATTCCTGAAACCACAAACCTTTTTGGGAAAAACTTTCAAAAACAGATGCTTCTGATAAGAGCTGATAGAAAAAAGAGGTTAAAACATTTGGCTATTAAAAAGATTCCTCGTATTTTTGCAGTAGATTTTTCAAAGGTTTTCTAAAGGTTAAAGGCTTATGTGCAAATATGAAGAAATAGAAGGTTGGCGACTCTCGAATGGCAAGACAATTCGGGAAATCAACAATGCCGTACACGATGAGGTGGAACGAATCTACCTGGAAGCGTGGGCGAAAGGTATTTCCGTGCCGTATTTTGAGGGGAAAAAAGTTTTTCTAGCTAATCCTGACGGAAGTGATGATGAAGTGACTTTTGATGTAAAGACTAGAAAATATACTGTTATCCAGCAAGTAGCAGCTCCGGGAATGGGGAAAATGAGCTACTTGCTCCATGCATAATCCTCAAAAAAATTGCAACTATGACACGACGACTAGAATTCACCATTATTGCAGGACCAAACGGAGCTGGAAAAAGCAAACTTGGCCCATTCTATTCAAGTGTAAAAGCATTTGATGGAGATCAACTTGCCATGAAACTTCGTAAGGAACATCCAGACTGGAAAGATTCGTGGGTAGAAGGAACCGTTATCTCCACACTAATGAAAGAGAAAGACGAAGCTATCCTATTAAAGAAAAATTATGCCTTTGAAACTAATTTCTCCTCAGATTTACCTGTCAATCTTATCAAAGATTTCAAAAATGCAAACTATAAGATTTGTTTGATATATTTCGGTCTATCTCATATTATCGACTCCTCCACTCGTGTTGACCAACGCCATATATTGGGCGGTCATAATGTAAACCAAGACGTGATAGAATATAACTTCACGGAAGGCATCAAACGAGTAAGAGCCTCTCTACCACTTTTTGAAAACATTCTTTTCATTGATGGCACTTCCGATTTTGGCGACATTGTTGCCATTCACATCGAGAAATCAGGCAAGCATCAGATAACAGATCACCCAGTCGAGTGGTTCGACAAATACTTCAAAGAGGCATTCGATGCGCTTGTTGATGGATAGGAAGAATAGTTCTTTTACAAGATTCTAGCAAATCATTTTATACCCAATTCCCCTCACATTGATGATTCTGATATTTTCATCGGCAGATAACTTGTGGCGGAGCTTGGTGATGAAAACATGGAGACTGCGGGAATTGAAGAAGCTGTCATCGCCCCAGAGTTGCAGGAGAATATCCTTGCTCTCTACCACATTGTTCTTGCTCTCCACAAGCATGCGAAGGATTTCGGATTCACGATGTGACAGTTCTGTATCCTTACCTTCCAACTGCAGAATCTGACTGGTAACATTCAGGCGATAACGACCGATGGAGAGCCATTGATCAGCAGCATTTGGATTATCAGGAGAAACATTTCCCCCTTTCGGTTCCTCAGAAGAAATATTTCCTGCAGAAGCCCGATGACAAAGCGACTTGATACGGACAATGAGCTCCTGGATGGCAAACGGCTTCTTCAGATAATCATTGCCACCCAATTCAAATCCCTCTACCACATCATTCACCGCCGAACGAGCCGTGAGAAAAAGTACAGGAGTACGGGAATCCGTCTTGCGGATACGGCGCACCATCTCGAAACCATCCATTTTGGGCATCATCACATCCGCAACCAGCACATCAGGCTTCTGGTCATCAAACATACGAAGTCCCTCTTCGCCATCATGCGCCGTGCGCATCTCGAAGCCCTGCGCCTCCAAGGTGTCGCTCAGAATCATCGCCAAGGATGTTTCGTCTTCTACCAGTAATACTTTTATCTTATTCATTTTTTCTTTTTTACTTTTAAGATTAAGACTTGGGAGACCAGCGATGGAATCGCTGGGAACGGGGGTGCAAAAGGGACTAGGTTCTTTTTACCCTTTTACCTTTTTACCCTTTAAGAAAATGCAGGGTAAAGCAGCTTCCTTTTCCCGGCTCGCTTTCTACGGAAACAGAACCGCCCATTTTATCCATCAGGCTCTTGACATAGAAAAGCCCGAGACCATAGCCCTTGACCGTATATTTATTGCCATCCGTCACCCGATAGAACTTGTCGAAAATATAAGGCAATTTATCGTGGTCAATACCGATTCCATTATCAGATACGGAAACCAGCACTTCATCCTCGGCTTTTCGGAAAGCCTTGATTTCTATCTTCACGCTATCTTCAGAATACTTGATGGCATTGTCTATGAGATTGCTCACGATGTTTGAGAAATGCATCCGGTCGGCATGAACCACCAGATTTTCCGGTTCTACGGACAATGAAATACTCACCTTTTTATCCGTTCTTTCTCCTGATTTCACTTTCAGCTGATGCTGGGAGATTAATGGTTCAATCACCTCCTTCACAGGAACTTCCACGATATTGAGAAACATCGATTTCCGTCGTTCCATACTCATCGACAGAATCTGTTCCACCAATCCGCTGAGCGTCTGCAACTGCTTCTGGGCGATGGTGAGATACTTGCGCGCCTTATCAGGATGCTGGAGCATTCCGTAGTTCAGCAGGGAGTCGGTGGCAGCATAGGCTACGGCTATCGGAGTCTTCAATTCGTGCGTGATATTATTGGTAAAATCACTCTTCATCTCATCAAGCGTCTTCTGCTTGAGCATCGTATGAATTAGGAACCAAAAGACGAAAGCCAGGATGAGCATGATGAAGAGCGATGTGGCAAGGATGCCTGCCATCTGGCTGAGCACAGTCATCGTAAGCGGCTCTAGGGTAAGGACATATTTCTCCTCATTCGCCTCCCCCTCATTACAAACCACATATTGGTATTGCTTGGCATTGGCGGAAGGCACATACCCCTTCGTCGTCACTTTCGCCAAAATCTTCTTTCCTGCTAAAAGCTGAATCTGATGCGGAAGGAGATGAGCATTATCGCCCACCAGCAAACTGTCTGAAAGCATCTTGGCAACCCATGCACTGTCATAGTCATTGATGTCAGGTTTGGCGATTTCATTCAATTTGCCAAACAGCGCCTGTTGCACCATAGTTGCCAGCTTGCCCGACATCATCATCATCAATTCCTGGTCCTTGTCATCTTCACTACGCTTCTCTTGCTTGGTAAAAGTTGTTTGAACAGACTGAACGATCTTTCCTCCACGAACCTTTTTCACCTTTACCTTTTGATCTATATCATCGTCTTCATCCATAGAAAAAGCAACAGCACCCGTCAGTTGTCTATGAGGCCCTTTATCATCATTGCGCAATCGTTCGATTCGCTTCTTCATCTCCATGAAGTGAGCGTATTCCATTCCATCCTTGATTTTTGCTTCAACCTCCTTTTCCTGAGACTGATAAAGCCCCACGAGCCAATAGGTCTGATATGCGAAGATGCAGACCAAAGCCGTGATGACGAGCGTAACTATGTATTTAAGATGTAACTTCATGCTTGCAAAAGTAATAAAAAAGAAGATAAGTAAGATACTTTTCAGGGAATTATTTCTGATTTGATAAGACTAAATAACACTTCTGATAAGACTTGATAATCAAAAATCCTTGCTGACACGAGATTTTTACAGTACTTTTGCAACCGAAATCGGGAGTTTTTTTTCCGAAAGAACGATAAAAAGATAATAAGAAGAATATGAAAAGATTGGTTATATTAAGCGCTTGCCTGGCCATCAGTCTTGCCGGCTGGGCACAAGGAAACAGAAATGATTCCCTGAGAATGGACAGCATCATCCATTCCCTCCCCGATGTGATGGTAAAAGGCAACCGACCTATCGTAAAAGTGAAAGGAGCAGCATTGACCTATGACCTGCCTCAACTCATCAAAAACCATCCGGTGGATAATGCCTATGAAGCCATCAAGCAACTGCCTGGCGTGAGCGAACAGGATGAAGCCTTGACCCTCAACGCCCAATCCGTAACCGTGATGATAGACGGCAAGGCTACCACCATGACGAGCGAGCAGCTCTATTCGCTTCTGAAAACGATTCCTACCAGCCGCATCGCCAACGCTGAAGTCATCTATTCAGCCCCAGCCCGCTATCAGGTAAAGGGACAGGTCATCAACCTCCTGCTGAAGCACAACACAGGCTTTCACTCCCTGCAAGGCGAGCTCTTCGGCGGCTACACCCACCAGAACCGCAACAGTTACACAGAGCGCACCTCCTTGCTCTTCACCAACAAGAAATGGGAAATAGACATGCTCTATTCTTTCGGTCATGGCAAGAGATATTATTACTATGAAAATGAGTTTGCCCACACCTTGACTGATGGCACTTCCTATGCCTTCTCTACACATAGCGACAATATCAAACGCCATCTCAACCACAACATCCGACTAGGCATCAACTATCATCTGGCGAAAAATCATCAGCTCAGCTTTGCCTACACCTCACAACTCAATAACACGAGAGGAACGTCAGAGGATGATGGCGATTTCACATCCCTTCTCAGAATCCATGCCAAGAGTCAGTTTCACAACTTCCGCTTGGATTACTCCACACCATTCGGCTTCTCGGCAGGAGCAGAATACACCTATTATAATTCACCGGATGAACAATGGCTGAAAAGCAGTCTCTACGATGAGATTTACGACATCACAAGCCAGCAGCGAATCGACAAATGGCACGCTTACCTCAAGCAGGAGCACGACTTAGGAAAAGACTGGGGCTTGAACTACGGCATCAATTATACCACATCAAGAGACAAGAGTTCGCAGGAAAACAACAACAAGTCTTCTGATGGCAACACCATTCAAAACGAAGACCAAATGAGTTTCTGCGTCGGAGCCAGCAAGTCATTCGGTCAAAAACTCACGATGGAAGCATCGCTCATGGAAGAATATTACCACACCCCAATCTGGGATGAGTGGAACCTCTTCCCAACACTCTCCATCACCTATCTTCCAAAGGCAGGACATGTCATCCAATTCGACTTGGATTGCGCCAGAGACTACCCTACCTATTGGTCGGTGAAGAATTTCACCACCTATAATGTGGGCGGATATGGAAAGATTGTAGGAAACCCGACGTTGAAGCCATCACGAGACCTCAGCCTCTCGCTTACCTACATTCTGCACAGCAGATACGTGGCAAGTCTCTTCTTCAACAACTCGAAAGATGAATTCCGTCAGCTTCCTTACCAAAGCGACAAGAAGAAGGAGATGGAATACAAGCATGTCAACTTCGATCATGTAAACCAGGTAGGCTTGATGCTCACAGCCCCAATCAACATAGGCAACTGGTGGCAGAATCGCCTTACTTTCACCGGCATTTATCAGAACGACAAGAATTCCCACTTCTATGATCTTCCATTCGACCGCAGCAAATGGTTCTGTCAAGCCCAGTGGAACGGCACTTTTCTCTTTGGCAAGCATGTGCTTCTCAACCTCGATGCTTCCGTCCATACCGACGCCATCCAGGGAATCATCGACATCCCTGCCTCAGGCTATCTCAACGCAGCCCTCACCTGGAAGCCTCTCAAGGATGACAAGTTCCAGCTGAAAGCCTACTGCAACGACATCTTCGAGACAGGCGACAACCATCTGCACGACACCTACCGAGGTCAGCACGTCATCAACAAAATGTACTTTGGCAGAATCATAGGCCTCTCCCTCAACTATCGATTCGGCGGCTACAAGGCCAAGCAGCATGAAGAAGTAGATACTTCCAGATTCGGGAAATAAAACGAGAAAAGATCGCCAAGACCCTCAAAGTCATGGCGAGTTTTCTCTTTTTATATCAGTATTTTATTTCACTTTCACTTCTATCACATTCTTCGCAGCCTCAGCACTCGAACCACCTACGAAGATCTGATATTTGCCGGGAACCACACGCATGGTATTGGTCTGGGAATCCCAACCCTCGAAACTCTGGCGAGGCAGACTGATGGTTACCTGCTGCTTCTCGCCCGCTTTCAAAGTAATGCGCTTGAAGGCTTTCAGGGTCTTGATAGGACCCTCAGCATCATCCATTCTACGGATGTAAACCTGCGCCACTTCCGTTCCTTCCCTATTGCCTTTATTAGATAAAGAGAAGTTCAAGGAATAAGCCGAAGAATTCTTCACTCTTCGTTCTTCACTCTTCACTTTCTTCAATGCCGGCTTTCCATATTCATAAGATGTATAGCTCAATCCATGACCGAATGGGAAAAGAGCCTCACCCTTGAAATAACGGTAGGTGCGATTCTTCATCGTATAATCGAGGAAATCTGGGAGATCGGAAGTACTCTTATAGAAGGTAACCGGAAGCTTGCCCGATGGATTCACCTCGCCAAAGAGAACCTTTGCCACGGCTTCGCCACCCCGTTCGCCCGGATACCAAGCTTGAAGGATAGACTCCGCATTTTCGGTTTCAGGAACCATAGCAATGGCACTGCCCGAACAGTTGACGAACACCACTCGCTTGCCAGCCCGATGCAGCATCTCCATCACCTTGCGCTGAGCCTGCGGCAACTCGATGTCGGTTCTGTCGCCACCCTTGAATCCCGGTTCGGAGACCTTCATCTCCTCACCCTCAAGACTAGGAGAAATACCGCCTACAAATACCACCACATCAGCATCACCAACCTCTGCCAGAAGCTGAGACTCGGTTGGCGTATAGTTCTTCACGATGTCAAACTGCATCACCGCCATATCGGTCTTCTGGAAATAATCCACCTGAATCTTCATCGGCTTTCCCGCCTTTACGGAGATTGGCTTGTTGAGCATCTGCACACGGGCACGTCCCTTCCATACATCCGCCACCGTATCGCCATCAATGATGAGCCGGTAACCATCATCGCACCCCATTTTGATATTCAAGGTTTCATCCTGTTCAGAAATGAAGACACCCTCGTATCGGGCTGAGAAGTTGGTAAGGTTCACTCCCGGTGCAAAGACGGTATTTCCACCATTACTCTGATTGATAGGCGAAGTCATCATGGCTGTAGCCACCGGCTCGCCCTTCATCTCAGAATTGTTCCAATAAGTAGCCTTCATCCCCTTGCTGCCATCGGCAGAAGTCAGGAGATTGAACCGGCTTTCAGAAACTTCATTTCTTGTCAACGTGCAGGCAGGAATATACTTGGCATCCTTTACATATTTTCTGATGCCCTGCAGGATGGTGATAGTAGAAGTAGGATAACCCGAATAGTTGCCCCACTGCATGATGGAATCGTTGGCGTTCGGCCCCATCACCACAAACTTCATTCCTGATGATTTCAGTGGCAGAAGATTGTTTCGGTTCTGAAGAAGCACGATGCCCTCTTCTGCCATCTTCTCTGCCAAATTCTTATGCGCCTTGCTGGCAATGACTGAAGATGGAATCTGAGTCCAAGGCACGTTCTCGTCCTGATCGAAATCACCCAGACGAAAACGGGCTATCAGCAGGCGCTTCAAACTCTCGTTCACCTTTTCCTCGCTGATTAGTCCTGTCTTCACCGCCTCAGGAAGCGAACGGTAAACGCTTCCGCATTCCACGTCGGTTCCGGCACCAATTGCCTGCGCCGTAGCCTCAGCCGGAGTCTTTGCCGTACCATGTCGGCCAGGCACATAAAAGTCGTTGATGGCTCCGCAATCAGAAGTAATCAATCCCTTGAATCCCCATTCATCACGAAGAATCTGTCGTTCATACCTGGCATTGCTGCAACAAGGCGCTCCGTCAATCCGCTGATAGGCGCACATCACCTCAGCCACATTTCCATCCTGCACCAGCGATTTGAAGGCGGGCAGATAAGTCTCCCACAAATCCCGCTCAGGCAAATCCTCTACATTGAAACTGTGCCTATTCCACTCCGGACCGCTATGTACGGCAAAATGCTTGGCACAGGCTAGGAGCTTGACGTATTGGGGAGCCTGTGAGGAAGGTGTAGCCAGAACTCCCGGAGCCGACATCGGTTTGCCATCGAAGGTCTGTCCCTGCAAACCATTCACCACGGCAAGTCCCATTCTTGTGGTCAGATATGGATCTTCTCCATAAGTTTCCTGTCCACGTCCCCATCGTGGGTCACGGAAGATATTGATGTTCGGAGTCCAGAAACTCAGACTCTGGTAGCGCTTGATGTTGCCGCTTTTCTTCGCCTCCTGCGCCTTGGCTCTCGCCTCATCGCTCACGGCAGTAAACACCTTATATAATAAGGTATCGTCCCACGAAGCCGCCATGTGCATCGTGATAGGGAAAACGGTAACGAATCCGTTTCGCCCCACTCCGTGCAGCGCCTCGTTCCACCATTGAAACTGCGGAATGCCCAATCGGGCGATAGCCGGAGAAGTATCCATCATCAACTTCGTCTTCTCTTCCAGGGTAAGACGGGAAAGCAAATCGTTGGCTCTAGCCTCAGCAGAAAGGTTCGGATTCTGATAAGGAAGAAGCTGCTGTGCGCTGGCAGAAAGCGACATCGCCAGAAGCATCGCCATAAAAAATAGTTGTTTCTTCATTGATCTTATTATTTATTCGATTTATGCTTTGATTTTTAAGTTGGTGACAAAGTTACACTTTTTTGTTGAGATAACCGCATCATCTGGCAGAAAAGTTTAAAATATTTATCCTTTCGTGTCAATATTTACACTTTCCGTCCGCTGGCACATAAGTTGCAAAAACAGAGAGTGAAAGCTGAAGCTAAAAGACAAAGGAGTTCGGAAGAACAACGGAGTTTCGAGGTGGAGGCAAAAGAAATAACAAGAATATTAACAAACAGAAATCCCGACGGAGCCGTAAGGAACCGAGAGGACGAGTAAAATAAAATTTGGAGGTTTTAATTATGTTGTTAGCACGTAGAAATAATGATTCAGATTGGTTGAGTAACTTCTTTGATGATACTTTATTCAATACCGAAGTAATGTCACGTATGAATGCTACTGCTCCTGCCATTAACATCAAGGAGACAGATAAGAATTACATCATGGAGGTTGCAGCTCCTGGTTTGAAGAAAGAGTGGGTTCGTGTAAACATCGATAACGATGGTAATCTGAACATCGCCATCGAGAACAAGATGGAACACAAGGATGAAGACAAGCACGAGCACTATCTGCGCCGCGAATTCTCTTACGGCAACTACCAGCAGTGTTATACGCTGCCTGAGGATGCTGATCGTGAGAAGATTTCAGCAAAGGTAGCTGATGGTATACTCGAGGTCGAGATTCCAAAGCTTACTCCTAAGGAGGAGGCTAAGACTACAAAGAACATCGAAGTCAAATAATCATCTCCCATAAATGATGGAGGCAGATTCCAAAGCAATTTGGAACCTGCCTTTTTTTGTGCCCTTACCTGAAACATCGCATTTTCATCTACCTTATTATAGTGATTTTCATGGAGCAGCCAAAAGTTTTCACCATAAATCTTTTTTCTTCCATAATTAATATGTAATTTTGCAGGCAGAAAAGCAGATATGAAAGCTTCTGCTTATAGAATTCAGAACATTTATATAAGAAACAGATGAAGAAAACAATTCCAGTAATAGGCATGGCTTGCAGCGTATGCTCTGCCAATGTAGAAAAGAAGCTGCAGTCGCTAGAAGGCATCAACTCCGCCTCGGTTTCCCTGGCAAGCCGAACTGCCCTGGTAGATTATGACCCCGACATTATCTCTCTGGAAGATATGAAACGGGAAATCAGCAACGCCGGCTACGACCTCGTTATCGAAAGCGACAGAAGCGTGGAGGAAATCAACCGCCGTGAGTTCACACTCCTGCGCCGCCGAACCCTGGCTTCCTGGCTCTTCGCCATCCTGACCATGTGTTTCTCCATGGGATGGATTTCCCTGCGTATGGAACAGAATATGATTTCAGATGGTGTTACTTCGGCTCATCACTCGAGTTCCTTCGCCAACCAGATCTGTCTGCTCCTGGCACTCGCCAACCTGCTCTACTGCGGCAAACAGTTTTATGTTTCCGCTTGGAAGCAGCTCCTGCATCATACGGCAAACATGGATTCGCTCGTAGCACTCAGCACCCTCATCGCCTTCCTCTTCAGCACCTTCAACACCTTCTTCGGAGAAATGGTATGGGGAGCAAGAGGCATAGAATGGCACACTTATTTCGATGCTTCCGTGATGATTATCACCTTCGTGCTGACCGGCAGATGCCTGGAAGAAAAGGCAAAGGACAGTACGGCGAGCAGCATCCGACAACTGATGGGAATGCAGCCGAAAACCGCCCGACTGGTGACTTACGAGAAGATAGAAGGCACCAACGACTATAAGATGGAGGAAGTTCCGATTTCCACCATTCAGATAGGCGACATGATTGAGGTAAGAGCCGGCGAAAAGATTCCGGTGGATGGCGTGGTTACCCAGGCAGAGAGTTTCATGACTCCCGATGCAGCCTATGTAGATGAAGCGATGATCAGCGGCGAACCGACTCCGGCGATGAAAAAGGCAGGCGACAACGTGCTGGCTGGCACCATTCCGAGTCAGGGAAAGCTCCGCATGAGAGCCAAGCAGATTGGCGAGAACACCGCCCTGGCACACATCATCCGCATGGTTCAGGAGGCGCAGGGCAGTAAGGCGCCCGTGCAGCGCATCGTGGATAAGGCGGCTCTGATTTTCGTTCCAGTCGTGGCAGCCATCGCCCTCATCACCTTCCTGGCGTGGTGGCTGATAGGCGGCAACGCTGCTCTTCCTCAGGCCATCCTTTCAGCCGTAGCCGTATTGGTCATCGCCTGTCCTTGCGCCATGGGCTTAGCTACTCCTACCGCCCTGATGGTGGGCATCGGCAAGGCGGCGCAGAAGCAGATACTCATCAAGGATGCGTCGGCGCTGGAGAATCTCCACAAGATCAACACCCTCGTCATCGACAAGACCGGCACTCTCACCATTCCTAACCAGAACATCGATTTCACCAAGCAGGGGGATTTGGATCTGGAGACGAGAGAGACCCTCAAGCCTCATGCCCAGGAAGCGATGAAGCAGTTGCAGGAAAGGGGAATAGAGGTCTATATGATGAGTGGCGACAAGGAGGAAGCGGCTCATTATTGGGCTGAGAAAGCCGGCATCAAGCATTACCAGAGCAAGGTGCTGCCTGGCGACAAGCAGGCATTGGTAAAGAAACTTCAGGACGAAGGCAAGCAGGTAGTGATGGTGGGCGACGGAATCAACGACACCCAGGCCCTAGCCCTTGCCAACGTGAGCATGGCGATAGGAAAGGGAACGGATGTGGCGATGGATGTGGCACAGATTACGCTGATGAGCGACGACCTCCTGGCACTTCCGGAAGCCGTAAAACTAAGTCAGAAGACGGTTCACATGATTTGGCAGAATCTCTTCTGGGCGTTCATCTACAACATCATCTGCATCCCGCTGGCAGCCGGCGCCCTTCATATCTTCGGCATTGATTTCCAGATAACCCCGATGTGGGCAAGTGCCCTGATGGCCTTCTCAAGTGTGAGCGTAGTGCTTAATTCGCTGAGACTGAGATTGGCGTAAAATGAAAGAAAATGGGAAAAGTCTGAGACTTTCAAAATATATAAAAGCGACTTCTTGGCATTAAAACCAAGAAGTCGCTTTTATATATTTTTACTAAAGTTCTTTCTCTTTTCTCAATTCATCAAGTACCTTACCTTTATAGGAAAAGTACTTAGCTCCTTGATATGCGCCAGAAGGAGTTTGTTTCTCTACCGGCAAGAAAGTTCCTACAAAAGGAGAGAGTTTGTAGATTCTGTTCTGATACTCCACCGTATCATCACTTGCCACTCTAACCTCAATACCAGTTGGAATAAAAGTAACTATCTCACCTATTTTAATACCAATCCACCGGACGGGAACTCTTACCTATCTTCACCCAATCCTCGCGAAAGCTCGGATTGGTGAGGATATAAACGTAACCAATATTCTCTTTATTCATTGTTTCGTTACTTTAAATATTTATCCAAGATGGCTTGCTTGGCAGAGGAAGCATTGGACATAGATTCTCTTAAATCCATTATCGCTGAAATATTTTTCTGATACTCAGCAACTATTCTCAATTGTTCATCCATAGAAGGAACAGGTATTTCCAACTCCTCATAGAATGTAATCGGCACTCTTCTGTGACCACTTGAGCCAGTCATTACAGCAGCAGCCCTTTCTCGAATTTCTTTTCTATTTAGGTAAGCAAAGAGATAAACATTATTGATTAGTTTATTATTCACCCTGAGTACATGAAACTCAGAACTACCAAAACCAATACCATTCGTCAAACCAGTAGCAAGCGCACACTTCCCATTCTCCATACACGGAGTTATCTTAGCAATAATAATATCACCTTCTGCAAAATAAGTATAGCTACCTTTACGAACATCAACCAATGGTTTATCTACTTTTTGCTCAATATATCCATCATTGCTTACAGATGACATTTCGACAAAAGAGACCATTGTTGAAGACTCTATAGATTTCACATCCGCTTTCGACGGATTGATTGCCGAACAAAGTTTCTCCAACTTTTGACTTCTACCTGCAACTTCATCAAAAATTGATTCCACACGATTATTCAAAGAATCCAACTCAAACTGTTGTTGCTTGAATTTTTGATCAATCTTCTCACATTCCTCCACGATTTTCTTTTGAATATCCATTGGAGGAAGTGGAACCTCAAAATTAGGAATACTTCGTTTATCACCACGTGGCATTTTTATTCCAGTTTTTCCAACCATCATATATTCAAAGAAAATATCACTTGATAATACCTCAAACAGGTAGTCATTCAATATTTCATTTACTCTTTCATTTCTAAATACCAATACATCATTTGAACAACCACCATCATATTCTGCCAACCAAATTTTCTTCAAATAAGGACGGATATTAGATACTAAAATATCATTTTTGTGATACTCTGTTATCTTGTCTATATTAGGCATTCCTACATATGGCTTTACACCCGAACAATTTTGAAGAATATTTTCTGTAGAGATATAAGTCTTAACATCTATACCAGACAATGCTATTTTAACACTTGAATATGGAGCTATTTTTCCTAACTTTTCCTTGGGATACTTTGTTTCTATTTCCGGATAAGATAGTGTTGCAACAGTCTTTATTGTCTTATCGAAATTCACACGTGAAAAATCCAACAAGTCCACTAATTCATATTCAGAAGCAACATCTACATACTCATCTAAAATAGAATTATCTACCCCACAATAATTATTACGAATCAAAGCATTAATTTTACTTTCATCGTCCAGATTTAGAGGTGCAAACAATGGGGTCATAATACCTTCTATTCCTTTAATCTGCTCTATAGTATCATCATCTGCTGCTTCATCATCAGAGGAAGAATCCTTGATTTTTCCTGTATTCAGATAATGAATACCTTCTGCACCTTTTCGATTACTCCATTCATATCCCAAGAACTTTTTTTCCAAAGATTTGTCAGATGGGCTTTGCACCACCAATACCGGCTGCGGATTTGAAGCAGCAAGCATATAGAAATAGAGCTTTTCTTTCTCTATTTCGCGAATGAATTTAAGAGTAAAACGTTTCTCCTCCAACAATTTCTCTGCTGGAGTCAATGCCACATAAGCACGGCTCTTTACAAACTTCTGGGCTTCGTCACGTACTTTCTTTGCCTCAGCAGCTAAAGCTGTTGAAGCTGTATTCTTTCCTTGTTTTTTGATATTTAGAGCTTTCACGTATTCCTTTGCCATATCAGAATCCATGAAGCTATCCGTTAATTCACCTTTCAACAACTGGATATAATCATCGTGCTTATATCCCATGTGTTTGATATAAGCATCCAAGTTTTGAGAATCTTTATATGCACCATTATCTACCATATTACCCTCAAACCACTCCGTAATGCGGTTGTGTAAATGTCTAGACAAATCAGGCTCCAAAGCTTTTCGACGCAAGAACAATACTATCGTACTCGTATTGGTTTGACCAAATGTATTTGGTCCCAGGCTACAAATAGAAACTATGTCGAAGTTTTTCAAGAGAAGTTCACGTGTTCGCATATAGAGACCACCTTTCGACAAAATACTTGACGGAAGGACAATAGCAGCCACACCACCCGACTTCAAGAGTTGGGCAGCACGTTCGATAAAGAATGTCTCTATAGAGTTATTCTTCTCTATATTGCTAATATAATTGTTCAATGTATATCGTTCTCTATCCTCCTCAGGTAATGTTTCTAAAAAGCCTGACACAGAATATGGAGGGTTAGCCACCAATACGCTAAAAGTATGATCTTGAATACCAGACATTTCTTGCAATCCATCTCCATAATGGATATGAATTCCATCCATACCATACATAAATGCAGCAACCTGACTTACCTTTGAAAGACGATAATCCTTTTCAATACCCACTATCTGCTCATAATATTCACGAAGCACAGAAATAAGTCTTTCTTCTTTAGCTCTCTTGTCATATATATTTTCAAGATGAGCCATTTCCTCAACAATCGGCTTGATCTGACGAGCATACTCTGTCAAGAAATGTCCTGCTCCACAAGCATAATCGACAACTTTAGGAATCTCACCACCTTCTAGAATTTGACGAAGAGGCAAAGACGAAACCAAAAAACGAACTATAGGAATTGGAGTAAAAAACTGACCTTCACTTTGGTGCACACCACGATTAAGGAACCCCTCGAAAAGGTCTCCCAAAAACTGGTTATCCGTATTTTTAGTCAAATAAATATCCTGCAACATACTGATGGTATCCTTCAATATGACAGCATTCTTATAGAACAACTGCTCATTATGCACATCGAGGAAGGCAAAAGGGTTATTATTGAAATATTTCAATTTACGGAAATACCTTTTAATCGTATCCCTTGCCTCATCAGCTTTAGATGTAAGAAATTTAAATGCATCCTCTATTTCTGCATTTTCTACCGAAGCCACCTCATCATCGAAGAACTCCTTCATTCCTCTTTTATACAAATTGATCAAACGGTCTTGCAACGAGAAATAATCATCATAAGCCGCACCCTTCCAAAGCAATTGAAGTTCATCAGAATGATAACGCTCATCTATGATTTTCGCCAGGAAAAGATTCACCAATTTGTCAAAGGCATTCTCATGGCTTGAAATGGTATGTTTACGCAATATTAATGCAAACTCATTGTATTTCTTATCCAACGAGTATTCATCAATAGTCTTCAAATCATTTATGCCATAACTCTTCTTTCCTATGTTGAAAGCATCAATACCTTCTTCAAACAAACCACGAGTTGTATAATCCTGTTTATACGTCTGCTTCCAAACATAAAAAAAGTCTTCACTTCCGCCTTGCTGTTCTCGCATTTCCTGGAAACTATGGAGCTTATTATCCGTCTGCAGATATTCCTCATTATCAACCAAAGAAATAATATGATAGTTGATCTCAAGACGATTTATTTTTTTCCCTTTCTTGCTGTATTCTGGATAATCCGCCGCATACATACAAAGATATTGGGCTTTACGATAAGTATTGAAATAACGAAACAATTGGTCACCATCACGCATAGTCCTTGCCCAATGTTTACGAAACTCATCCTCTTTCTTATCAATATCAGCCTTTTTACATTCAACAATAAGATATGGCTCACCATTATTATCGCTTACCAGAATATCACAGTATCCCGTGTCTGTACCAGCATAATTTCTTCCCTCCAACTTGATATGTTGAGGAAGATAACCACGCTCAAGCAATTGGGCAACACAAACAAATACAACATAACTTTCTTTCTGATAATCTTCTTGCGTTGTATTTCTATCAGCCTGTAATCCTACCGGATAATTGAATT